>DUHU01000198.1 GCA_013330765.1 Candidatus Poseidoniaceae archaeon
GCTTCTGAAATTGCGGCTCGGTCAGGAGATGCGGTCCCGTTGGCGATCACCCTGAGGATGGCACGGTGGATGATGGGTGTCCCCTCGTCTCCATTTTTCTCGTAAATGACCACGTCGCCCTCCATGCCGTGCGTGGCGTAGCCAAAGTCTGGGTGATGCACATGGGTGGCTTCGGCGAAGGTCACGATGCCCGCAGGGTCGCGCCCGTGAACCAGGATCAAATCCCCCGCGTCGATGCTGCCGATCTCACCTGCTTCGTCGTGGACCATCGAGGAGGACTCCACCACGACCAGCGGCGGCATGGTGCCGGTGTGGAGAAACAATCCTCCGACCAGCAGGGCAATCATGGCGACGGCGATGGCCACCTCACGAGCAAGCTTCGTGAGGGACATCGATTGGGGGGCCGCCTCCTTCACCACAAAGCGAGGTCACCGGCGCCCGTCTTCAAGGAAACGCTTCCAGCGCTCTGCCCAACCCGCGCCGAGTGCAGCGGCGGCTTCGTCGCCCTCAGCACGCCTCCTTCGCCGCTCAGCGATGCTTGACGTGGCCATGATTTCCTCAAGGCTGGCGACATGACCGCGTAGGCGGAGGAAAGGTGGTGCGACCACAAGCAACACGAGCGTGGCAAGCACAAGGACGGCGATGGCCAAGCCGGTCATCGCTTCCCATTCGGGCATGGGCCGGAGGACGATCAGGTGGAAGGCTGCCGCAAGAAAGGCGACGCTTCCTCCGCCTGTGGCGGTGGCCGTGATGGCCAAATGTCGGCCGTGGGCGCGGTCCCAGAAGCGTTGCACCATGGTCATGAGCCTCCATGGTCAACCGGAAACAAAGCCATTGCGGTTGACTGGAGTTCCGCACGTGGGACCAAGTGGTTGATATGCAGGGCAGTCTGTCCTCGTAAGGGCCCCTGTGGTCCGATGAGGGTTCTTCGTGCGCAAAGCATTGTTTCTCACGCTCCTCTTCTTGGTTTCCTTGGCGACACCCATGGCCAGCGCAGCCACCACTGAGACGCAGTTCAAGGACGGCAGCACCTCGTACACCCACACCTTCAACAGCGCAGGAGAGGGCAATGCAGGCCTCATCACGTTGCCTTATGGTGCGGAAGTCACCGGCGCGCGCTTCAACCTCGTCGGGGAAGCGTCACAGACCACCTACACGAATTTCACGACCAACAGCCACTTCGGAGGAGCGGGCAGCGGCAGCTGGTCCGGATCTCCGCCTTCGCCGTACACGTATGCAACCCGCAGCAACGTGAACGTGGACAACACCGACGTGACCCTTCGACCCGAGCCAACGACCACCTCGGGAAGCCTGACTTCGAGCAGTTCCATCAGCAACGCAGGAACCGCGACGCACAACACCACCGGTGGCTTCGTTTCACTCGGTGACCAAGGCTACACCGGCGTGCTAACGCGGTTCACCTCGGTCAGCGCCCAGTCTTCAGCGGCGTGGTCCTATGCCGGAGTCAACGTGGTTGTGGAGGACGAAATCCACCAGTTCAGGTACACGAGCTCTTCGCTGTACAATGTGCCCACCATCCAACGCTTCAACTCCACCACAGGGTCGTACATCGGCACCGCGTCGATGAGCACAGGAACCTGCTCCTCCACTTCAGTTCGGTACAACATCTACGACGCCACGATGGACGGAAACGGTGACGTGTGGATGGCGCACTACTCAAGCTACCTTCTTTCCAAGTGGACCGTGCGGGAATCGTCTTGGACGTGCAAGAGTTCCTACAGTTTCGGCTATCCGTACTACCTCACCGGTGTCGATTTTGACGAGAGCACCAACAAACTCTGGGCCACCTACTACGACTCCAGTTCCTATCCCAGTTACAATCAGTACTTGATGGAACTCAATCCGGCTTCGCCGACGTCGATCAACGGCACCTGGAGCCTTGGGTCCTCTGCCGATTTCAACCACAAAGGCGCCTCAAACAACCCGTTGTCGGGATTGGACGTCAACTACCCACGGGTGACCGTAAACGAATACAACGCACAGGGGAGCCGGCACCACCACTATGCCTTCAGCGGGAGCCTGCTGAACAAGGAAGGGTACCAAACCCTCCCCGGCGGCGGCCATTACGGATTGGCCGAATACGACGAAGGGCAAATCATGTGGACGTGTTACCACCTGTCCTACTGCAGTGGATACACTCGGCAGTTCCAACTCGGCGGTGACGGCGCGCTCATCGACGCCCGTTCTCCTTCCGGGACGTCTGCCTCCGTGCAAGGGTCCATCACCACGATCTCGAATTCGGTGTCCTCGCTCAAACTCGCCGGTCTCTTCGCCTACATGCCCTCTGGCACCTCGGTTTCCGTGGAAGTCTCCAACGACGGCGGCACCACGTGGCGGACCGCGACACCGGGTCAAACCGTGAATTTCGCTTCGGCCGGCTCGCAAATCACGTGGCGGGCCACGTTGTCTGGGACCGCACAAGCCACGCCTATTCTGGACGGTGTGGTTGTGGAATACGTCAACCAATACGTCCGCAACGGGTACATCTACGGGTACCAGTACACCGGTGGAACCACTTCGGTGGTCGCAGCGACCGTTCATTGGAACGCGACCACACCCACGGGGACCTCCATTCGTGTGAACCTCGCGACCAGCACCTCGTCGTGCAACACCGGGAACACAGGTGTGGTCCAGTTCACCCAGTCAGGGCAATCCAAGTCCTTCCCGTCAAGTTCGACCTACCAGTGCTTCCGCATTGAATTCTCGTCGACCTCGACGTTGCGCACACCGACCCTCGAAGACCTCCACATCCAGTTCCATTCGAACGTTCCTCAGAACGTCGAACTCAAAGTCGCAGGTTCGAAGATTTGGGACCAACAAGGTTCGCTCTTTGGGGCGGCGACGGCCCAGAGTCAGGACCCCTCCTCGGTGTTCCTCAAGCGTTTCAACGACAACATCCCTTCGACGGGTGCAGGCTATGTCGATCTTGATGTGACCTTGGTTTCGTCCACCGCTGGCCGTCTGATTTTGTCGTCCTTTGAGGTGACGTACACGATGCAAACCGTGAACCTCGCCATCCAAATCCCAGAAGGAGAGGTCCTTCACGCACGGGCCGAACCCTACGAGGTCGTGACCCGTCACATCATCGGCGAGAACGCCAACGGTTTGCAAGAGGTCAGTTTGACCCTTTTGACCAGCCGCGCATCGGCCAATCCCACGCTCACGTGGAACCCTGGCGACGTTTTCCCTGCCCCCAACGATCCAGAGGATTACATCGAACTGGACCCCTCGTCCTATTCCGTGCTCAACAACGGAATCCTGGACGTGCACTGGTTGTTCACCGTGACCGACCAGATGCCCGACATGGGCCAGCACGACGGGCAAGGCATCATCGGCGGCGTTGGTTTCCGTACCAATTGCCTTGACGACTCCGGTTCCGCAGGCTACAGCCCTGCGCTTCTCCAAGCAGACGCTCAACTGCTGGCCAACCGTTCCTATGGACTCGGCTACCTCAAAGTGCGCGACAACGATGGGGAATTGACCCGTGACGACGTCCCCCATCAGGGATGGGTGTCGGCCGGTGAGCAGTTGCACTTTACCGGAGCGATGTGGTTCATGGACACCGAAGATGCGCCGCTCGACAGCGCGTTTGACGTGCGCGTGGCACGCAACAACTACGTCGAAGCGACCGCAAGGGACACGTCGAACAACAACGGGACTTTCTTCATCAGCATCGACGTTCCGAACCTCGACATTCCCGAGGGCATCACCTACCAGGTTCAAACCTACAACGAAAAAGATCCGACCCACGTTCTGACACCGAATTCCGATTGGTCTCGTACCTTCCGCGTGGACGGAACTTCACCGGAACGAACGACCATCGCTCCAGAAGAGGAGGCGTACGAAGCGGCTTCGACGCAGCAATCGGTACGTGCGCTGGTCAACGACGACGTTGGCGTACCGATGGAATTGACCCTGAACTATTGGGTCGAGCAAGACCACGACCTCAACCGCAACGGTGAGGCTGATCCCTCCGAATACGCCACGAAGCAGGTGTACAACGATTCGGAGTCCAACAAGAAATGGTTCGCCACCACCATCGATCACAGCCGAAACCCAAACATGGGGCGCGTCTCGTATTTCTGGAGCGGCGGTGACCAGGCTGGAAACCCGCTGTACTACGTGGCCACCGGGCTCGACGATGAACTCCTGCAGCTTCAGGGTGAACACGGTTTCAACTACGACGACGCGACCTTCAGGACGCGCAAGGATTCCTCTGCCATCTTCACCGGTTTGGAGTGGCTTGGCCACGAAGACGACGCTCCTGTGTATGCAGGTATGACGCAGTCCATCACGCTCGGGTTTATCGATGCCAACACGGCGATCGATTTCGAACACATCAGCCTCGTGTTCGACTTTGAAGGCCCAAACCCCTCTCGTGACGCCCAGCGGATCTCCTATTCCGGCCTCAACGATACGTTCTGGTCCGAGAGTCCCTTCATCACCATCTTGCCGACCAGCGTCATGGTCGAGACCACCAACGAGTCGGGCTTGCCGTGGATCATCGTGACCTTCCACATCAAGTTCGGTTGGGATTGGCCTGACGAGGAGATGGGGGACGTCGCTCTGCTGTACAAGGAGCGCGCTTCTTCAGGAGACAGCAGGATCTTGTTGCTCGAGCATACGTTCCGTGTCGAAAACGACCTCGTGCTCGCTTCAGATGCTTTCGCAGTCAACGACGTCAGCGAGCCACGCACTGGACCTGTGGCCGACGGAACACGCGTCCGGAAGGACGACCGCCTTGCCTTCACCGGACGCGTCGTCTACGAGGGCTCGGACATCGCTGCGCCTCGAGACCTCGGTATCCTTGTCGACGTGTTTGACGGCGAGAAAACGTGGTCGGACGGTTCCCTTACCGAGAACGGTGGCTACGAAGTGGAAGTCCCGCTCTCCTCTGCGACCACCTTGCAGTCAGCGCCGACCAGGACCTGCCTGATTTCGATCACGAACATTCCAGGCCGTGGCGAAGACATGACGGGGACGTTGGTGTCCACCACGCTACGTGTGCTCGTCGACGATGCAGCACCTCGCGTGACTCGACGCGTTGCCCCGTTGAACGTCATCGATGTCTCCGCGGACAACGACCTCAGTTCCGTGCCCGTGGAGTTCCTCGGTTCGGAAGACGCCGACTTGACCGGTTCGCAGCAATACGTGCACTGGGTGATGCGTGACGAGACCCGCACCATCACCATCGGGGCCGGTTCCAGCCCGCTTGGGATGCGCCAGGACGGGATGATTGTGACCTGGACGGGTTCCGTCGACCTCACCGCAGGCGGGACCATCGTCCCACGCGAAGGGGACTTCGTTGGATTCTTTGTCTCCGGCTACGATGCAGCAGGCAACGACTTCCCTGTGGTTTCCAACTCCGAAGCCAGCCCCATTCCCGAACTCGGAATCGACGACACCGATTTCGAGCGCCAGTGGGTTCGACTTGGTGCGGTCGGCCCTGAACTCCGTGTGGCTTCCATCTCTTTGTCCGACGACCACGTTGCGCCCCGTTCGTCGGTGACCATCACCGTCGGGGTGGAAAACATCGGTGGCTCAACAAACACCTCGTTCAACGTGGCGTTCTATGCCGGCGATGCCGAGAAGCCCTTTGTCACGAGGTCTCTGGCCGGCCTTGGAGCCGATCAAGTGGTGGAACTCGTCCAAACATGGTCCGCTGAAGAAGTCGACAGGATTCGCGTGGTCGTTGATGAGGAAAACGTCATCCAAGAGGCCAACGACGACGACAATGAAGCCGAGCACGGCCTCGATGTGGCCTATGCCGCGGGCTTTGGATGGCGGGATTCCTACCGTGAGAACCCGCTTGCTTGGCTCTTCTCCATCGTCGGCCTGATCCTCATCGGTCTCGTCGGCACCGTCGCGCAACGCACGGCCGTCGACCACGGCGAGGGCGCCTTCTTCGACGAGGAAGAAGAGGCCTGGAGCGAAGAAGAAGACGGCGACGACGAGTACGACGACGAGTACGACGACGAGTACGACGACTGAGTCACGCCTCGTCTTCGTCGGCC
>DUHU01000119.1 GCA_013330765.1 Candidatus Poseidoniaceae archaeon
CGTTGCTTTGGCCAGAGGACTCCTGCCGAGCTCGTTGAACTTCGGCGAAAACGAACGGCGACTTCAGATCGCGACCGCCGTTTCAGCCGGACTTTTGTTTGCATCCGCCCTGCTGGTGGTCATTCCCGAAGGCTTCCACACGGCGACCGGCGGGCACGGCCACGAGGGTGGCGACGAACTCGTTGGCCCGGTGGCCTTGGTCATGCTCAAGCACAACGATGGGGCCATTACGGCGGGCACGGCGATGAGCGAAATCCGCTCCATTGTGCACGGCGACGGGCACGGCGATCATGGCGACCATGAACACGGAGAGGATGCCACCTTCGAAGATCATCTCAAACACGTCATTGCTCAGTACGACGGGGGCAGGATCAACGCCTCAAACGCCGTGTCCGAAGTGCGCACCCTCTTGGACGAAGTGGACCCCCATGTCGACGACGATCACGACCAAGAAATGAGCCCCATGCTCATGGGGGGCGCCCTTGCCCTCGGCTTTCTCTGCCTGTTCTTGCTCAAAGCCTTCGGCATCGGCCACGACCATCACGACGGGCATGGCCACGGCGACGATTCCCATCGTTCAGCCGTGTTCGGTTTGACGCTTCATGCGGCCACGGACGGTTTGGCCATCGGTGCTGCAGCAGCGAGCGGCGATTTGGCAGTGGGCCTTCTCATCGTCTTCGCCGTGCTGATCCACAAACTCCCCGAGGCTTTCACGCTCGGGGTGTTCAGCCTCAACGACCATGACGACGAATGGGGCGTGTACAGGGACGTGGGCATTTTTGCCGCTTCCACCCCCCTGATGATCATCTTGGCCTATTTCCTGCTCTCGGCCTTCCCCCCCGCGTGGATTGGCCTGGCGATGCTCTTTGCCGGTGGAACATTGCTCTATGTTGCTACGATTGAAACCCTCCCAGACGCACACCGGCCAGAGGCCGGGAAGACAGACCTTGCTTTCGCCCTGCTCGGCGTGGGGGCCATGGTGGTCCTTCTCGTGCTCGCCCAAATCCTCGGACTTGGCCATGCCCACTGACGGATGCCATCGACCCCCATCGGTCAAAGTGTTCAAGGAGCGTGCTCAGCGCCTGCAAGACGGACCGAGGGAGCATCATGCACGACGTCCGCGTAGAGGTGACCCCGAGGCTCGGCGGCCAAGCCGTGGACGTGCGTGGCAACGTCGTCAAGGCACGGCTTTTGCAAGATTTGGGCATCGACGTCACCAAGGTGCGCTCCATCTCCGGGTTCGTGGTTCGCAGCCCCGTCGTCGCCAGCATGTTGGGCGAACGTGTTGACGACCTTTTCGTGGATCCAATCATCGAGGTTGGACGCCTCGGCTCAGCATGGCTCGACGACGACACCCTGTTCCCCGATGCGCCAGATCTGGTCATCACGATCGGCTTCAAGCCCGGCGTGACCGACAACGCAGGAAGCGCAGCACTCGACGGATTGCGGACCCTCTTTCCAGAGGCGCGCGTCGAGGGGGCGGCGGTCGCGACCGACCTGACCTTTGCCTTCTACGGGTTACCCGAGGGCGCCGACGGGCCGTCCATTGCCGCCGGTTTGCACAACCCGCTCATTGAGCGTGCCCTGATTCAATCGGCACCTGGCGCCGAAGGCTGGCAACAGCTTGGGTACCCCGAGCGCCCTGTCGTGGAAGCACAACCTCCTGCGGCCGTGGACCTCGAACTCGACGACGAGGCCTTGATTCGTCTTTCAGAGGAAGGTTTGCTGGCCTTGAACCTCGAGGAGATGCAAACCATCCGTGACCATTACCGCCACCCCGAGGTTCAGGCGGCGCGCACGGCGCTCGGCCTACCTCCCCACGCCCCCACGGACGTGGAATTGGAGTGTTTGGCGCAAACCTGGAGCGAGCATTGCAAGCACAAGATCTTCGCTGCACACATCCATCACCGCGACGAGGAGACCGGCGAGGACGTGGAGATCGATTCGCTGTTCAAGACGCACATCATGCGACCCACCCTCGACATGCAGGAGGAGATGCCGTGGCTGCTGTCGGTGTTCCACGACAACTCGGGCGTCATCGCCTGGGACGACGAATGGAGCGTCTGCATGAAGGCGGAAACCCACAATTCACCGTCGGCCCTCGACCCCTACGGCGGAGCCATGACCGGCATCGTGGGCGTCAACCGCGACATTCTCGGAACCGGGCTGGGCGCCCGCCCCATCGCCAACACCGACGTGTTCTGCTTCGGTCCACCCAAGTGGGAAGGCGACCTCCCCTCCAACCTCTTCCATCCCAGCCGAGTGCTTCGCGGCGTGCATGCAGGCGTTCGCGTCGGCGGCAACGAATCTGGTATTCCAACGGTGAACGGGGCCATCGTCTTCGACGACCGTTACATCGGCAAGCCACTGGTCTACTGCGGCACGGTCGGATTGATGCCGGCCACCTTGCCCGACGGCCGCCCGGGCCATGCCAAGACCGCAGAACCGGGCGATCTGGTGTACATGGTCGGCGGGCGCATCGGTGCTGACGGCATCCACGGCGCCACCTTCTCCTCGCTTGAGTTGACCGAAGATTCCCCCTCGAGCGCCGTACAAATCGGCGACCCCATCACCCAGAAGAAAATGCTCGACATGATCCTCGAAGCACGCGATGCGGGGCTGATCGCCAGCATCACCGACAACGGCGCAGGCGGCATTTCTTCGTCCATCGGCGAGATGGCCGAGCAAACCGGTGGCGTGGAAATCGACCTCGCCGCAGCTCCGCTGAAACAAGTGGGCCTCTCGGCGTGGGAGATCCTCGTGTCTGAATCCCAAGAGCGGATGACCGTCGCCGTCCACCCGCATCACGCCGAGGCCTTCGAGGCGATGGCCGCGATTCACGAAGTGGAAGCCACAGTGGTCGCCACCTTCACCGACGACGGGCGCTTTTTGGTGAGGCACGGTGACGATGTCGTCGCTTTGTTGCCCCTTGACTTCCTCCACGACGGCGTCCCCCAACTTCGCTTGGAGAGCGTATGGTCTCCGCCCGAGCACGCCGCATTTGTTGCGCCGGAAACACCGGATCACAACGACCTCTTGCTTCGCTTGCTCGCCCGACCAAACGTGGCCAGCAAGGAAGATTGGGTCCGGCAGTACGACCACGAAGTCATCGCTCAAACCGCCGTCAAGCCCTTTGTTGGCGTCGAGCGCGACGGTCCGGCCGATGCGGCGGTGATCGCACCGCTGCACGGCTCCAGCCGCGGCTTGGTGATCAGCAACGGCATCGTGCCCCGCTATGCGGATCTCGATGCAGGAGCCATGGTCGTGGCCGCCGTTGACGAGGCGGTGCGAAACGCCGTGTGTGTGGGCATCGACGTCGACCGCATGGCAGGACTCGACAATTTTTGTTGGCCCGACCCCATCGTCTCAGAGAAGACCCCAGACGGCCGGTTCAAACTCGCCCAACTCGTTCGTGCCAACCGAGAGTTGGAACGGATGTGCCGTGCGTATCGCGTTCCCTGCGTGTCTGGCAAGGACTCGATGAAGAACGATTACGGAACGGGCGCAGACAAAATTTCCATTCCTCCCACCATGCTCTTCTCGCTCTTCGGCGATCATCCCGACGTGCGCATGACCGCCACGTCCGACCTGAAGCGCGAAGGCGAACGCCTCTACCTCTTCGGTCGTTGCAGGCAGGAACTTGGAGCCTCTGAAGTGGCGAGCATGCTCAGCGAGTCCGGCGAAGCCGCTGGCATCGGCGGCGCCGTGCCGGCCATGGAACATCCCGAAGCACAACGCGAGGCTTACGCTGCCCTCTCCGCCGAAATTGGTGCAGGCCGCATTCGCACCGCCCACGATTGTTCAGAGGGCGGACTCGGCGTCGCCTTGGCCGAGATGTGCATCGGCGGTCGACGAGGTGCCATGATCGACCTTGACGGTTTGGGACTTGACGGCGCGGACACCTTCGGGCAACTGTGGGGCGAGTCCCTTGGGCGCATCGTCATCGGCGTCGAGGCCCTTCACGAGGCCGAGGTCTGCGATGCGCTGGAACAGCACGGACTGACCCTGATCGGCCTCGTGGTTGAGGGAGGCCGTTTGGTGGTCGAGGACGGCTACGACGCGTTGATCGACGTGTCCGTCGACGACATGGTGGCGGCATGGAAGGCCCCACTCGCGCTTCCCGTGGGAGGTGAGCGTTGATGACGACCGTCCGCGTTGCGGTGTTGTTTGGCTTCGGCATCAACTGCGACCATGAAACGGCGGCGGTGTTCCGGCTCGTGGGGGCAGAGGCAGAACGCCTTCACGTCAATCGCCTCATCGAATCACCGGGGCTACTGTCCTCCTACGACATCCTCGCCATTCCAGGCGGCTTTTCCTTCGGCGACCACCTTGGCAGCGGGCGCCTCCTTGGCAACCGCTTGCGCTTCGCGCTTCGCGAACCGTTGCGTGACTTTGTCGCGAACGGCGGCCCCGTCATCGGCATTTGCAATGGATTCCAGGTCCTGGTCAAGACCGGCCTGTTGCCAGGGCCCCCCGCCAACGGCGACCTCACGCCAGACTTCGAGCAACGCGCGTCCCTGGCGCTGAACGAAAGCGGGCGTTACGAAGACCGTTGGGTGACCCTCGAATTTGACCCGGAGAGTCCCTGCGTGTGGACGCAGGGCCTCACCCGCATCGACTGCCCGGTGCGGCACGGTGAGGGGCGTTTTGTCGTCGATGACGAAGCGGTGCTCGATGCAATGGACGAAGCCCACCAACTCGTGGTGCGGTACGTCGACCCGAACACGCCCAAGGGCGAGGGCCGAACCGACGTCCGCCTGCCTTACCCCACGTCACCGAATGGATCCGCACGAAACATCGCGGGCGTGTGCGATGCCACAGGCCTCGTGTTTGGCCTGATGCCTCACCCCGAAGCCGTCTATGCCAAGTGGTTGCACCCAGACCACACACGCTACACCGCACCAGAAGCAGAAGCGAGCATCCCCATCGAGGAGCGCAGCCTCGGGGAATGGGAAGGGGAAGGCTTGCAGATTTTCCGCAACGCCGTGGATTTTGTTCGCAACCGATCGTCCTGAGGTGGTGCACTGCCCGCGGCTTCAGCCACCGTACGCCGCGACGACATCGATGCGCTTCGCGGGCTCGCCGTCCTTCTGATGGTCATGGTTCACGTTGCGGCAACGGTCCCACCACCCTCCATCGGACAAACCACGGCCGCCGGATACCTTGTGGCCGGTCTTGGAGGATTGGCCGCCCCGCTGTTTGTGGTGTTGGCTGGATGGGGTGCGGCAGGAAAGCCGCGTCCTTGGGCCTCAAGATTCCGCAGGGCCGGCCTGTTGCTGTGCGCGCAAGTGGCGGTCAACCTCTGCGCCCCCCATCTCTACGACCCGTTTACGCCCGGGGTGCTGTCCTTGTTCGCCCTGCTGGCCCTCGTGCCGTGGACCCACCCTTCGCCCGTCATCGAACGGACCGTGCGCCTTGCCGCCATCCTTGCACCGGTGCTGATCTTGATCACGCCCGACCTCCAAGGTCCGTCCGCGTGGGGCGCCCGGGTGGTCGTTGACGGGCCAGGCTCGGTCCTCAGCCATCTTCTGCTGACTGGCCTTTACCCACTCGTGCCTTGGTGCGCGCTTGCTTGGCTGGGCGTGATGTTACGCCTCCATGGCGCCTCCGTGAAGCAGCCAGCCATGGTCTGGGCCGCCACAGGCATCGCGACGTGTGCCGTCCTGCTGGTCCATGCAATCCAGGCCAACGTACCGTGGGCCGCGCCGACCAGCCCCAACGGACAAGCCCTTCTCACCTTCTTCCCGGCCAATCTTCCGTTTTTGCTGGCGGCCAGCACCGGCGTCCTGCTGCTATGGGCAAGCGGGCCCCGGCTCGCCCGCGCGCCTTCCTTGCACCGGCTTGGGCGCGTCAGCCTCACGGTCTACGTCGCCCACACACCGCTCCTTTGGGCGTTGAATCAATGGGTCGTGGAGCCGAATGTTTCAGTCTCCACTGCGTTGGTGCTCGTGCTTACCCTGATCTGGTGGCCTTTGGCCGCTGCATGGCCTGGGGCGTGGCGAAAATGGACGTTGGAATCCGCCCTGAAAAAGGCCTGACGCGTCACCTTGACCCGGTCTGGACGGACCAGAGGCGGTGGTAAAGCCCCTCTTTTGCCAACAGGTCTTCATGAGAGCCAGACTCGACGACCGCGCCGCCCTCGAGGACCAAGATACGATCCGCATGGCGAACCGTCGACAAGCGATGGGCAATGATGACCGTCGTGCGCCCTTCGGCCACTTTGTGGAGTGAACGTTGGATGGCCGCTTCCGTTTCGTTGTCCACCGCCGACGTGGCTTCGTCAAGAATGAGGACTGGCGCATCTTTCAACACCGCGCGAGCCAAGGCCAGCCGCTGGCGCTGCCCGCCGGACAAGCGGTGACCTCCCTCGCCGACCAGGGTGCTGTACCCGTCCGGGAAGGAGCGGATGAACGCGTCTGCTTCTGCCGCCTTGGCCGCTGCCTCCACGGCCTCGTCGTCGGCTTCAGGTCGGCCGTACCGAATGTTCTCCAAAACGCTGGTCGGAAAGAGCGTGACGTGCTGATCGACCAGCGCCATCTTGGAGCGCAAGGATTGCGTCGACCATGAACGGAGGTCGTGACCGCACCACGTGACCGCACCTTCGTTTGGGTCGATGAAGCGCATGAGCAGACGAATCAGGGTCGTTTTTCCTGACCCGGTTGAACCGACAATGCCCACGGTGGTTTGCGCGTCGATGTCAACGCTGACACCGTCGAGGACCGTTTCGCGCCCGGGGTGCGCGAAGGTGACGTTCTCCAACCTGAGGGTGGACGTGGCCGCTTCCTCCCGCGTGGGATCGACGTCACCGTCCACCAAGCTGTCCGGCGCTTCGACAAGGTCGAGGATGCGGGCCGTCGATGCCATGGCGCGTTGGTAGAGGTCGAAGGTTTCCCCAAGGCGTGTCAACGGCCACAAGAGGCGTTGCGTCATGAAGACGAGGACCGAATAAGCTCCGACCTCAAGCGTTCCTTCCAGCGTGAACCAACCTCCAAGAAGCAAGGTTCCAGTAAACCCGACGAGGATGGCCATGCGGATCAGCGGAACGAAGCCGGCCGACAAGCGAATGGCTTCGCGGTTTCGGGCCCTGTAAGCTTCGCTGAGTGCGGTCAACCGTTCTGCCTCAAGGGCCTCTGCGGTGAAGGATTGGATGGTGGTCATGCCGCCAATGTCGTTTTCGAGCAAGGCGTTGAGGTCTCCAGCCGCATCGCGCACGCTCAGGTATTTTGGCTCCAACGCCCGTTGGTAGCGGAACGAGCCCCACAGAATGAGGGGCACGGGCATGAACGCCAGCAACGCCACTTCCCATGCGATGGCGAAGAAGATCACGCCGACGACGATCACCGTGGTGCCGACCTGCAACAGGTCGTTGGCCCCCTTGTCGAGGAAGCGTTCGAGTTGGTTCACGTCGTCGTTGAGCACCGCCAAAAGGTCGCCCTTCCGCCGTTCGTCAAACCACGAAGGGGCGTGCCCCAGCACGCGTTCAAACGTCGCCATGCGCACGTCGTGCTGGACGCTTTGGGCGAGGTTTCGCCACAGGACGCCGTACCAGTATTCGAACAAGGATTCGAGGGCCCAAATGGCCACGGTGACCACGGAAAGCAGCAGCAATTGGTGCCAAGGATCGACCACGCCAAAGGAGGCAAGCAACGAGTCCTCTTGCGTCACCACCACGTCGACAGCAACGCCGATGAGCAGGGGGGGCGCCAAATCCCAGATTTTGTTGAGGATGGAACACAGCACCGCCAAACGGATGGTTGCAGCCCGATGGGCGACGTGGCCCATGAGGCGTCGCAACGGCCCCCGTTCTTCCATGATGGGCGCTCGCGCCATTGGGTTTCATGATGGTGGTTGGCTCGGCAACGGCTATCGTCCTCTGCTCCGTGGTCGAATCGGTCGAGATGCGTTCAGAGCACGGCGATGTGTTGGCTCACGTGACGGCGGAGGCTGGACCACGGCATGCCTTGCTCATCGATCCAGGGAAGCAGGACGTCGAATTGGCCGCTCGCCGCGCCCTGGTGGCGGTGGAACGAGGGACACGCCTCCTCCTCGTGGGCGGTTCTACGGACACGCCCGACGACGTCGTGCACGCCACATGCACAGCGATTCAAGACGCGCTTGACCTCGCGGCCATGGCAGCATCACAGAATCCCGAAGGGAATGAAGACAAGTGGCGCGTTCCTGTGGTGCTTTTCCCCGGGGGCGCTCATGCCCTTTCGCCCGCCGCCGACGGCATCCTGTTCATGATGCTCATGAACAGCACCGACCCTCGCTTTCTCATCTCTGAACAAGTACGCGGCGCCCCCTACATCGCACAATTTGGTCTCGACACCGTGCCGACCGGTTACCTTGTGACGGCTCCCGGCGGAGAGGTTGGAAGGGTTGGGAACGCCGATTTGGTGGATCCAGATGACGTAGGGAGGGTCAAGGCGAACGCCCTGACGGCTTCCATGTACGGTTTCCGCCTGCTCTACTTGGAGGCGGGCTCAGGGGCTGACGTGCCGGTAAATCCGGATTTGATCCGAGCGGCCCGCGACGTGGACGGGTTGACCGTGATGGTCGGGGGCGGTTTGCGCAACGGAGCGGCGGTTCGCCGAGCCGTACAGGCCGGAGCACACTGGGTGGTCACCGGGACCCTGATTGAGGAAACAGCAGACACAGCAGCCTTGACTCAAGCATTGGACGACGTGCTGAGCGGCCTTGCCGCTCAATCTTCGTCATAGACCACAGGGTCGCCTTTTCCGCCGGGTGCTGGTGGACGGTCTTCGTCGAGTGCGTTCCCAACAGGGACCTCTTCCACGGCAACGCCGAGGTCGATTTGACCACCTTCGGCGAGTTCTTCCATGTCCTTGACCGTCGGGGAATTGATTCGGCGCTCAACGTCTGGGGCATCGGCGTAAGCCGCCCGAGCCGCCTCGCGCTGGTCATGTCCCCGGACCAAACCGAGCGAGTCGGAGAATGCTTTGCCGACGACTTCGCGCGTGCGTTCGCCACGGCGCTGGCGCGCGACTTCGTCCTCGGCGTCCGAAGCGCGTGCTTCGAGATCGCGCAATTCAGCGGTGCGGTCTTGCAAGGCCGCCTCGATGTCGGTCATGGTGAGCGTCATCTGTTGGAGCCGCTCATCGCGCTCAAACACATCGTTGTGGAGGCGACGCTCACGGCGACGGAGCGACTCATACTCTCGGTTTCGTTCGAGCAAGCGTCGCTTCAGGTCCTCGATCTGTTCCACGAGGTAATCGTGTTCAGCGGAAATGGATTTTGGACCGCTCATCACGCGCTCGACTTGATCTTCAAGTTCCGCCAAGCGTTGATCGCGTACGTCGATGAGGCCGCGAAGGCGGTCAGCGATGTCTCTGAGACGTTGCCGTTCCTCCTCGAGGTTCCGAACGCTGGCCTGTTCGCTGGCGAGCGCGCTCTGCGATTCGTCGTTGAGTTGCTTCAACCTGCGGACTTCGTCCGCGGTCACAGAGGTCAAGCCTGCATCGGCCGCCCGTTCTAACGCGACCACCATTCGCTCCACCCGCTCTTCCATTTCTCCAATGACCTGGTCCTGTTCTTCGCAAAGGGCGCCAAGGCGCTCCATTTCTCCGGTCAGGCGGGTGCGTTCTTCAGCAGAGGAGGAAGCCGCATGCATCGCCGCTTCTTCTCTCGCGTCTTCGAGCAGTCGCTCGAGGTGAACGATACGTGCTTGTGCGTCGCTCGCCACTTGTTCGACTTCCTTGAGGCGTTTGACCTCAGGAGCCACTTCGTCGGCACGTTCGGCCAAATCAAGCTCCATCACGCGGAGACGTTGCTTCGCTTCGACGACCTCGTCGTTGCGCTCGGCCAACTCCTCCCAAGCGGTCATGACTTCCTCGACCAACTGCTCTACGGGGTAGCCGCGGAGCATTCCTTCGAGGGCCGCTCGTTCCTCACGAGCACCGGAGGTCCCACGTGTCGAGGCTGCTTCGCTGGACGACATGTGAGCGTGAAGCCCGTCGAACCGCACTTGAACCTTCCTTCAATCGAGCCCTTGAGGGCCTGCGTTGTCGAAGCGGAACGGCAGCGCCGTCACTCGATGGAGGTGAACATGTCTTCAGGCATGTCCTGTGCGAGCGCGACAGCGCCCACAGCCACCTTGTCGATGGGATCTTCGACGCAGCGCACGGCCACATTGCCGATGTCTGCAATCTCCGCAGCAAGCCGGTCAGCGATGCCTTCGATGAGGGAGCCGCCACCGGACAAGATGATGTTCTGGCGGAAGGTTTCCTGGTACTCCGGATCTGCGCCTGCAACCGTCTTCTTGATGCCGTTTCCAAGCAGGGGGACGAGAGCGTCGCAGGCTTCACCGATGAGGTCGCCAATGTCGACACGCTGCTGCTTGCCTTCGACGGAAAGGTCGACGAGCACTTCGCGGACGTCGCCGCCCACGTAGGAGGACGCTTCCTTCCAGCGGCGGACCATGTCCTTGGTGACTTGGGCGCCGGTGTACTTCTTGCGGATGAGGTCCATGAGGTGGAGGTCGAGCCAATCGCCGGCCTCGGCGATGCTGATTTGGTCTTCGTCGTTGGGGAAGGTCCCGTACAAGCGGGCAATGTCCGTGGTGCCTGCGCCGATGTCGACCATGATGGTCCCGTGGAATTCACCGATACCGTAGGCGGTGGCGAAGGGTTCGCTCACCACCATGATGGCGTTGACTTGACCACGCAGGGTCGCGACGAGGTTGGATTTGTCCGTAAAGGAAACGTGCGACGGAGAGCAGACCACGCCCACCACTTCGTCGTACTCTTCGGGATCCATGGTTTCGATGAGGTGACCCATGAAGGCCTTCGCCGCTGCGAGGTTGGCTTCGTCGTCTTGCGTGACGCCCTTGGCCATCGGGCGGTAAAGGTCACAGGACATCTTGTGCTTCAGGGCTTCCGCGCCAAACAACACGTCGCGCTTGAGCATGTTCCGGGCCACGGGGTCCTTGGGACGACCGACGACGGTTTCCACGGTGTGGATGGTGCCGGAGCTCGATGCGATGGTCGATTGGTACGTGCCAAGGTCAATGCCGATGTACAGTCGTTCGCTCATTTGGTCCAACGTCCTATGATGCCTCGACTGCGCGTCCGACCTTCAAGGTTCACCCTGAACCGTTCCGGCTCATTCGTCCTCTTCATTTGGCCTTGATGAAGCGATAAACGGGTCACGCAAACCCCTATCGCCCCCTTCATCCGGCTTCCGCCACAGGAAAACCGTCACAACCAGCACCAAGAGGAGTCCTGCCAACGCGACAGGCCGGAACACGGGAGGTGCTTGTTCGCCCACGCTCGCTGAGGGGAGGACCTTCATGGTCGCTCGAACATCATCTGGGGGCATGGCCACCTCAAGGGTGGCTTCGGGCGAACCGTTGTCTGTTTCAAAGGTCAGGATGACCTCGATCACCGACCCGTTGCCAGCCCAAGGCACGGCCCAAACGGAGGCATTCCACCGAAGCACGTGCTCGCCAGCTCCGCTTTCTTGTTGCAGACTTGCAGGCAACGGCACACCGTCGACCACCAGCGATGCGGCCAAAACCCCCCCGTCCCCGTCTTCGTCTTGGACCGTCACGCGAACGATCATCACGTCTCCCGGAGCGGGCTCTGGAGTGATCAGCACCGCTTCCACCGTGGGCACCACATCAATGGGACGACATCCGTCAAGGTTGGTCGGCCATGCCGAATCGTTGACCGTGTTGGGGCACGCATCGAGGTGATCAGGCACGCCGTCAGCGTCCAGGTCGTCCAAACAACCGTCACCGTCCACGTCAGCGGGCCGGGCGTCCTCGTCGGGACAAAGGTCGTCCACGTCGTCCACGCCGTCCATGTCCCGGTCGTCAGGACATCCGTCCCCATCGGCGTCTGCTGCACCCCCAGCTTCGCTCACGCACCCGTCGGCGGAATCAACCACGCCGTCTCCGTCCGAGTCCTTCGGACCCGGAGCGCCCCGCTCGACGCCCATGACGGCCAAAGCAAATCCGATGCGATCGCCGTCCGTACCAAGGTATCCGGGGAGGTTCCCGGGCACGACGTGGCGGGCCACCACCTCCACCGTCACCGATGAGACGTTGGCCAGGTCGGCAGCAAGAACGCGCACCCCGCGCAACGTTTCGTTTGAGCGCGCAGGAGCGACAACCCCGTCGTTCAGGACCGAACTTCCTGCGAAATCAAGGCCGGAGGTCGCCGTTCGTCCGTCGTCGAGGTGAACGTGCAGCACAAGATCGTCCACGGCCTGATTCCCCAGCGACGGATAGGCCAAACGGACGTCGAGGTCCTCACCCGCGCGCACGTCAAATGTACGCACGTAGCGTTCACCTTCCGCAAGGAAGGGGCCAACAGCGCCGGCCCCGTCCCAAGGAATTTCACTCAGCCTGCCGCTGTCGCCGGAGGCGGCGGAAGCACAGCGCCGCAGCATGCCGCCAAAGCAGAATGCCGTCGCGTTGCGCGAAAAGGTCAACTGGCTGATCCACATGCAGTACACACGGCAGGAGTGCGCATTATTTTTCTTTTCGCAGCATCGCA
>DUHU01000107.1 GCA_013330765.1 Candidatus Poseidoniaceae archaeon
GCCTGTGACGGCTTTGATCGGCTCGTTGAGGTCGTCTGTGAACCCTTTCCACTTGATGATGACCAAGTAACCGAAGGCGTGCATGTAGTACCGCTGTTCGTGAATCACCTGCAAAATTCTGCTGAATTTTGTTCGCCGTTCGGGGACGTGAAGGGTGAAGACCCAACAAATGACAGGCGTGAGCAGCAGGACCAGACCCATCATGATGGTCCAAGGACTCATGCCGTCGCCTCCTACGGTTCAGTCTTGAGCATTCCCACGATTTGGCATGCCGTCACATCAAACTCCATGCCCTCTATTGCTTGCCTTCATCAAGGAGGTGCCCCGTCAAGTTCCATGGGCGGGCCCATGCCGGAGAACTCCCTCGCCGGCCTCCGCGAGTCCATGCTGAAGGCGGACGGTATCGAATTTGATTTGCGCATGACGCTTGACGGTCACATCGTCTTGCATCACGACCGCATACCAATGATTCCTAAGCATGAAAAAGAGGGTCGTCCCAAGTACGTCGAATCATGGACCTTGGACGAACTTCGAGCGTTTGGTGCTGAAACCTTCGACGAGATGCTCGCCGATCCGGTCATCTCAACGGCATGGCGGGAGCAGGCAAAAGTCGGTGTCATCGAAATCAAGCGCCCCCACCCACGCTTTCACGGCCGAGCACGCTGGTGGGACGACCGACGGGACATCGCCCACATGGGCGAACTTTCTCAAAAAATCGAAGCCATGCTGGATGAAGCGGACATACCTGCACAAAACACGGTGTTGTATGCCTTCCACCCTCGAATGGCCAACATCGTGGATTGGTCGGAATGGAAGCGGCCATGGTCGCGGCTGACACCAAACCTTCCACCGTTTGGCAATTCTGCCCTCCAGCGGTCGATCGCTTCAGCTTCTTTCTTGGCCTCTTCGTTTGCACGTCTTGTGAGGACGCACAAAGGTGCAGGCTCACCCATGATGCCCTGTGCGATGGACTACCTGCACGGGCTTCGCCGCCACATTCCCATCGGTCGGCATGTGGGCCTGACTGGAAAGGGACGGAAGCACCTCAATGCCGTCCGCGAGGGCTACCCGGTGTACGTATGGCCGGCCCCATACGCCCTGGAAACGGCCTTGATCGACACCGGGCTCACCTCGGTGTCCGACAGCGTTGGCGACCCTTCACCTCGGCACGTTGACGGTCGGCTGCGCTGGAAGCGCATGGCCACCGCCCCGCTGGACGGACCCATGCCACACGTGGCTTCGGATGACGAGGCAGAGGGCCTGCTCACGGAACTCGACGCAAGCGTTGCGCCTTGGCATGAACTCGACACCACGGAACACCGGCGCCACCTCGAGGCGTGGCGGAAACGTTGGGGATGGAGCCGCAGCGTGGACGAGCTCCTCGACGACGTCCACGAGGGTGGAACCACGATGCCGTGGGAAGCGGTCAGGATGGTCGGGCATCGAGGCACAGGGAAGACACCGAGACCGGTGCTTTACCGAACGGACGCTCAGACGTGACGGAGCGTTTGCTCTTCAGCGATGTACTTTGGTCGGTAGATCGGGGTACCCTTTCCGTCGCGCATCACCGTGCGCTCGTCAACGATTTGCGCGCCGATTCCGGCCACGCGCGCCCATCCGAAGAAGGTCGTGTAGTACTCGGGCTTGCGCAGTCCAACGTGGTGGAGCAAGGTTCCGCTTGCGATGTCCACGTTTGCGTTGGGATTGGAGATCTTGGGATTCTCAGCCAGCACGCGCGGTGCGACCTCGCGCAAGGTCCGGATGATGGCGAAGTTCTCGTCGTCGGGACACAGCCGCTCGCCCAGGGCGAACTGGTAGGTGGCGCGTGGGTCTTCGGCGCGAAGCACGGCGTGACCGAAGCCAAACACCGGGCGCTTGGCGGCCAATTCGCCGCGAATGAAGGCCTCCACTTCCTCTGGATCAGAGGTCCCAATGCCAAGAACAAACTCGAGGCAGGACTGGTTCGCACGACCGTGAAGAGGGCCCGACAGGCTGTTCATGGCGCTCGCCATGGACGCATAGAGGGTCGCTTTGCCGCTTGCGGTGGCCTTGCCCGTGAAGGTGGACAAGTTCCCTCCGCCGTGGTCCAAGTGGAGGACAAGGTAGGCGTTGAGGACCTCACGCATCACGGCGAGGTCCACGCCATCGGGTTGCAACGTGGCGATGAAGCGGTCGACCAAACCCAGCGAGGTGTCGTCGGCGGGAATCCCTTCAGCGCGGCCTTCGCGGTACCTGAAGAGCAGCCCCATCAAACGGGGCATTCGGGCCACGAGGTTCAGTGCGTCCTCGTTCCAATCCCCGGTCGTGTCGGCCATACCAAGGGTGTGCAGGCCGACGCTCATCCAGTCCATAGGGTGGCCTTCACGAGGCAGGGCGGCAAAGACGGCTTCCATGGTACCTTCCGGCAGCGCGCCACGGGCGGACAACGCCTCTCGAAAGGCCTTGGATTGTGCCTCGGTGGGGAGTTCTTTGTTGAAGAGCAGGTAGATGACGTCTTCAACGTCCATGGCCGCCAATTCCGCAATGGGGTAGCCGCAATAGTGGACCCCTTCGGTCGGGGTCACAAAGGACGTCCGGCAGGTGCCGACGGGAATGCCGCGAAGACCTGTGTTAAGGTGGGCGGCGGTGACCGACAACAGCGTTTCGTCGTCGCTCATCCTTGCACCGTATCATCCGTCAGCGGCCCCCCGTATAAATCCGGCTCTGAACGGGTCAGGGCTCGTTGGGCGGCAAAGGGAGACGGACGCCACGTCCAGATTCGAGGTCACGGGCCACGTGCAAGCGAATGACGTCACCCTCAACACGCAGTGCATCCGGCGCGTCGATGCCAGGACAGGTTCGACGAATCTTGCGCCAAGCGCGCATGGATCGCAGGTTCTCGGACCACCACGGGAAGGCCGCACATTGTTGGGGGCGGTCCTCGTAGACGGAGCAGCGTTTCTCGCCATCCAGATAGATGCAGATGCCGTCGGAAGGGCGGCTTCGGAGCACCAAACGCCCGTTGAGCGAGGTCGTGCAATCCCGCCGA
>DUHU01000071.1:0-282 GCA_013330765.1 Candidatus Poseidoniaceae archaeon
TCGAATCCCGGCACGAGCACTCTGTCCTAAACGACACACTGATACCCGTAACTGGGTGAGTGAAATCCACGTAGATTGCTCACGTTGACCTCACAAAGGTAGGAACTCGAGCATCACTTCACCGCGTTCGGTGATCTTCAGCGTCGGGCGGAAGCCTTCGTGGGGGGTGTTTCGGATGGCTGCGTGAAGGCGAACACGCATCTGATCGTCGATGAGGAGGTCCATCATGTCGTCCAAGGTGGTGGCCGACGCCCTCACATCCGGTGCGGGTGCAGCGGCGGG
>DUHU01000071.1:595-5919 GCA_013330765.1 Candidatus Poseidoniaceae archaeon
GCAGCGGCGGGTTCGGGCTGAGCGATTTCCTCCACCGCATTGGGCGCGTCGTCCTCGGGATCTGGGGTGTCGACCTCCTCCTGAACCGCGCCGTCGTCGATGGCGTTGAGATCCGCCTCCGACAACACAGGTTCAGGCAAGGGTTCCGCAGGCAATGAGGGAGCCACAGCCGCCGTTTGGCCGTAGGTTGAACCCCCTTGCACCATTTTCATCTTCGTTGTTGTTTCCACCAAGACGCTCGAAGAACCGCCTTGACGCTGCAGGTAGAGGGTTCCAAACCCAAAGGCGATCATGCCGATGAGCAGGAAAATCAACGCGCGCCAAAAGCCAGCGTTCTCGCTTTGAATGCTAAGGGACAGGCCAACCATGGCCATGATGCCGCCGTAGATTCCGAGGGCGCGTTGCCACGAGGAACCGTTGGAGGCAAAGCCGTTGATGCCAAGGCTGAGGCAAATCAAGGCAATGAGCAGGAAGCGGAAGGTCCAGGTGTCTGCGTTCGCAAACATGAGCAAGACTGCAGCCACAAGGTAGCCAAGGCCCAAGATGCCCATCGTGTCACGGGAACGCACCGTGTCGGGGGAACGTGCGTTCAACCATGCGCTGAACGGATCGTCCTTGGTCAGGCCGATGTACAGCAGCACCGTGGATTCCATGGCGAGGACAAAGCCGCAGACGAGCTTCACGTCCACACCATCGCCCATCAGGGTCGTCAGAACCACCGAAGCGGCCATTGCGTGCAAGACGGGGAGGAAGGCAAGGCTGAGATTGGACGGGCGCCGCATGAGCTGGCGTGTGGCCATCGCTGCACCGAAGAGGTGACCCAACCCAGAAGCGAAGGTCGGCGTGCAAAGCAACAGCAGAATGCCGCTGATTTCGAGCGTTTGTGTGATGCCTTCCCGCCCTTTGGTCGTGGTGTAGTCAAATTCGCCCTTCGTGGCCAAGTTGGCTGGGTCAAGGGGGGCCGTGTAACGGAACACCAAGGCCTCTTCCCCAAAGGAAAACACGGTGCCCAGCACACCGACCGTCAAACACGCCATTTGAACGCCGACGCTGAAACTGCTCATCGACGTAGGGAGGAAAATGACCAGCCACATCAACATGGCAGCGTGAAGCCACAACACGGCATCTGGGCGGCCAAACCACCACTGCCGCAGGATCAGGACGCCAATCACGGAAGCACCAGCCCACGTGACGTCCGGGACCAAGACCACGACGCCGAAGAGCATCCAGGCCGTGGCCATACCGCCACCCACCTCAGCCTCGCCCGCTCGGCGGGCCATGACCGAGGCGCGTACAGGTTCGAGCATCGTTCCGATGATCAACACGGCCACAATGCTGTTCAGTCCAAGCAACTCGTTGAACGGAAGCCCCGTCTCTGCAACGAACGATTGCGCCCTTGTGAAGAGGAACGATTCGTTGGCAGTGAAGGGATTGAAGAACCAAATCAGGGGCGCAATGGCAAGAATCCCGTCCCGGCCATGGCGATGCGCCAACCAACCGACCACGACGAAGAGAAGCGGCATCCTGAGTCCAATGTACAGGTCCAGTGCTGCCAAGATCAGCATGAGAACCAACGTCATTCGGTCCAAACCGACGCTGTCGTAAACGAAATCCTTCCTCTTACGAACCAGAACGATCATCGGCACCGCAAGGAGGCTGAGTTCCCACACCCAGAGTTCCAAGAAGAGCTGATCGTCGATGTCTGCTCGGGAAGGTGCGTCGCCACTGAGCAGCGGCCAGAGGACGAGCAACAGCACCACGAGCACACCGTAAGCACGGTCGCTGGACGTGATGCGCTCCATGCGCAGTGCTTCACCGAGCAAAAGCAGGAAGGGCAGGACCGGGAAAAGAAGACGCAACATGTCTTGCTCGAGGCCTCCGGCGGCCTGCGCCAACATCACAATGGAAAGCATCAGGCCAGCCTGATCCAACGGCGAACCTGCAGTGAAGGACGGCTCGTCTTCCTCTTCTGTTGTTCCCGCCGAGCCAAAATGCGCAATCAGGCCTCCAACCCCGACCTGGTTGGTCCGGTCGACCAACGAAAGGCCGTAAAGAAGCGCTGCCACCACCAGCAAGACTTCTGTTTCCGTTCCCTCACCAAAGGTCAGTCGACCGGTGGAGGCAAGAACGGCCGGAACAAGCATGGCGATGGCGCCTTGGTAGGACATCGAAGCAAGATCGCTCAGAGCCTTCGATTCCGCCTTCCTTGCGTCCACTTGCCACATCACAAGCGGCAGCAACGCCACCACCCAACCGAGCAAGGGACTTTCACCGAGCAGGTTGGCGAACGTTGGGGTTACGACGATCAAGCCGATGACGGCCACGGGAGCCATGCCGGGCAAAAGACCGCGCTGCTTACCGAGGAACGCAAGAAGAAGCAAGGCCGCAGGGACAAAGCCCGGCACCAAATCGTCGATCAATACGGAACTGGCAAGCACGTCGTTGTCGACAAGCGTCCCGCGAACGACCGCGGAAAAGACGAGCGCGGCCATGGTGGCTTTTGCCACCCATGGGCGGGTCGCATCGGCGTAGCCAAGCATGTACGCTGCCGTGGTGATGGCGATCAACCACGGGCCGTCTGCGGCGCTGCCAGAAAAGGTCCACAGGGTTGCTGCAAGAAGGATCGGCATGGCCGGAGTGCGACGCGCGTGCACCGCTGGGAAGTACGCCAGCAACAACGCGCCCCAAAGCAAGACACCGGGGGTCAAGATGGCCCCGGCTTCGGCCCCAAGAAGGTCCGACACCGTGATGTCGAAGAGATCCATGTGGTAGACCTGTTCAACCCCGTCCCATGGGAAGAGGATCAGCATGACGACGACAACGATGCCCACCATCGCCCAAGAGACCGCTTCCACCAATTCCCTTCGAAGGCGTTCGTCCTTGGCGAACCAGCCTTGGAGGAAGATCAGTGGAACGAGCATGCTGAGGGCACCCAATTGTTCGCTGCCGTCCTGAAGGCGCGCCGTTGCGACGTTCATTTGGTACACCAGTGGAAGCAGGCTTGTCGTGATGGCTGAAATCGTGAACGTGTAGGACATGTCCGACTGCACGCTCATGTACATCGAAAGCCCGCAGAGCACCACCATCGAGAGACCCAATTGCCAACCAAAGGCATCGCCGGACCAATGCGTCCAGGTCCCGATGCCCACCCAAAGGAGGGCGATGGGCGTGAACACCATGACGGCCCAAGCCAGGTCAAGCGATCCGGAATAACGCGACATCAAGCGTCGTTGTCCAAACACCAGGGCAATGGTCCCGACGGTCTGCAGCAGGATGGTGTTGGCCCCCGCTCGCCAGTTTTGGGCGTCCATGGACCACGGGCCACTCGTGGAACCCTCCACGAAGATGTTCAGGTTGATTGGGTCTGAACTGAGCCACCCCGCGATGAATCTGGTGCCCCACAACATGCCGATGGCCATGAAGAAGAAAGCCAAACCAAGCAGGTATCCCTGAGGTTGGTCCAATTCATGCCCCTTGCCTTTGTTGCGAATCTCAATCATGAACATCGCCATGGCAGAAGACACGCCGCCGCCGATGAGAAGGGCAAGGAAGTTGAGTTCAGAAGCACCTTCTGCGAAAGCCAGTGAAAGGATGCCACCCCAGATGAAAACCAAGGCCACGCCGTACATGATCACTTGAGAAAAGCGCTCCAAGGCTTCGTTGCGCTCAACCTGAACCGGTTGAAGCCCAACGGAGGTGGTGGACAACGTGTTTTGTTGAACCACTTCAAGCGTTGAAGGGGCACCCTGTGGCACGGCTGGATTCATGTCCGTTTTTCGGCCTTCGGGAGTATAACCCTTCCACCGAATCAGACGGTGGCGACGGCTTTGCAGGGCCCATGCTCATGACCCGAAGGGCTCAGGCCAACCGACCGCTATTGTAATCCTGGATGGCCTGGATGATCTCTTCTTCCGTGTTCATCACGAAAGGCCCGTATCGAGCGATGGGCTCGTCGAGATTGGGGCCGGCCAACACCAGGAGTTCAGCCCCGGCGTCTCCTGCTTCGAGGGGCACCGAGGTGCCCGGAGTCAAAAGAGCCAATTGCCCGTCTTCCACACGTCGATCCCCCACGTGAAGGTCGCCGCCAAAGACGTACAACATGGCGTTGAGGTCTTCGTCGATGGGTTGTTCCAGGCGACCTCCCGGCTGGAGCCGGAGGTGAAGGTAGGTGATGGGAAGGACCGTGTCGATCACGGCTTCCGCGCCAAGGCACGAGCCCGCGATGACCTTGGCCCACACGGAACCGTCCTCGGAGGTGACTTCGGGAATCGCTTCCGAAGGCACGTCCTGGTAGCGCGGTTCCATCATTTTGTTCGCGGCGGGAAGGTTCACCCAGATTTGGAAACCATGGTTCCGCCCACCGTCACGAAGCAGGTCCTCGTGAGGCAACTCGCTGTGAATGACACCGCGCCCGGCCGTCATCCACTGCACATCTCCCGGCCGCAGCGTCCCGCTGTTTCCCGCCGAGTCTTCGTGCACCATGCAGCCGTCGAGCAGGTAGGTGACCGTCTCAAATCCGCGGTGCGGGTGGGACGGGGCGCCCACGGCTTCACCGGGACCGTAATCCACGGGACCCATTTCGTCCAGCAACAAAAACGGACTCATCATGGCGCCCATGGCCGCGGGTCGACGCACGATGAAGCCGCCACCCTCGCGAACCGTTCGTGTCGGGATGGTGGTGCGGACCGTCCGGTTCATGGTGCAAGGTCGGAATCAACGGCTATGAGCCCTTGCACACGCCCCATATACCTGCAGCCGCCCGGAGTACCATGGCTCGTTTGGTGGTTGGCGGAGGGTGTTTTTGGTGCATCGAGGCGGCGATGAAGGACCTCCGCGGCGTCAAGACCGCCAAACCCGGGTACGCCGGTGGGCATGTTGAACACCCGACCTACGAGCAAGTGTGTGCCAAGCGAACGGGTCATGCCGAAGTCGTGGACTTCGAATACGATCCTGAGGTCATCGATCACGGCACTTTGCTGCGCGTGTTTTTCACGGCCCATGACCCGACCCAGCGGAACCGACAAGGGAACGACGTCGGACCGCAATACCGCAGCATTGTCTTCGTCAACGGACCAGAGGAACAGGCGTCGCTCGAACGGGTGTTGGCAGAGGTCGTCACATGGTATGACGACGAGATCGTGACCGAGGTCGAGCCGCTCGACAACCATCCGTTCTGGACCGCGGAAGCCGTTCACCACGACTACTTTGCCAACAACCCGCAGAATCCGTATTGCGGATTTGTTGTCGCACCGAAGGTCAACAAAGTCCGAGCAAAGCACGCTGATTTGTTCGAACGATGACTCAGCAAAGTTTCAGCAACCGGC
>DUHU01000082.1 GCA_013330765.1 Candidatus Poseidoniaceae archaeon
ACCTATGCGATGTTCATTCCTTGCCTGACCCTCGGTGCCTTGGTCTTCGTGCTGCTCCGCTCAATGGCGACGGGCTACGAATTCGAGATGAACAAGTGCTACGGTTGCGACCTTTGCGACGACGCCTGCCCCGTTCGCCTGTTCAACGGCGGTGACAAGCTCAACATCATCTACAACACATGGAACAACGAAGACGACGGCGTGCCCTTGTATTCGTGTCTGACGTGTTCAGCGTGCACCAATGCGTGCCCACAACTTGTCGATTACGACTCCTACGTGGACATCCGCCGCAGCCTCATCGTCGGTGGACCACAAGCGGAGATCCCGCACACCGTCCTCCAAGCCGTGCTCAACGCCGAAGCAGAGGAAAGCGCCGATGTGGACTTCATCGCCACCGAGGACTACCCCATCACCAGCAACGTGGGCTACTACCCCGGATGCGTGGACTACCTCGACCAGGAAATGGTGTTCAGCCACCTCAATGAGGGGAGCATGGACCTTGGCGCCAGCACCACCGCGGCCTTCACCCTCTTCGAAGAGATGGGCGATGACGTGTCCTACCTCGGCCGCGACTTCCTGAAGTGCTGTGGCCACGACCAGAAGTGGCAAGGCATGACCGAGGTCTTTGACAAGCTCAAGGCCTACAACCAGAAGAAGATCGAGGAGTCGGGCATCGACACCCTTGTCTCTTCCTGTGCCGAGTGTTTCCGCACCTTTGCCCGCGACTACGAACTGGAGGGCGTGAAGGTCATGCACACCACGGAGTACCTGCTCGAGCAAGGCTTCGACATGGAACTCAAGGCCGAAGAGGCGACGACCGTGACCTACCACGACCCCTGCCGCCTCGGACGCCAAATGGGCATCACCGAAGAGCCCCGAGAACTCCTCGGGCAAGTGGAAAACGTCGAACTCGTCGAGATGGAGCACCATGGCGAGGACGCCATGTGCTGCGGTGTGTCCAGCATGATGTCGTGCAACGAGAACGCGCGCGCCCTCCGCGTCAGCCGGATGGAAGAAGTTCGCGCGACGGGTGCAGACACGATGCTCACCTCATGCCCGAAGTGTGTGACGCACTTGGAGTGCCTGAAGTTCGAGGGCGACGAGCGCTACAAGGGCATCGAGATCCTTGACGTCGTGACCTTCCTCGCTCAGCAGGTCGAGGCCAAGAAGGCCAAGTCCGAGGTTGAAGTCCGCGTGGGTGTGGAAGCCTGAAACATTCTTCTGCTTCAGCCGAGGCTTAGTGCTCCATGGAGCAGGACCCTGTAGGGCGCTTCATTGGAAGAGCGGGCATGGCCGCTGCTGCCCTTGGTGGGGTGCTGATTTACATCGGTGAAAGCCTGCTCATGCCGGAGCAACCCTGTGGACCAAGCCATCCTGTTGAGGCCATTGGACGGACCCTGTGGGTTCTGGCATGGATTGCATACCCTGCTCTTTTCCTTCGGGCAACGGACGTTCGAACTTCACCAAGGGTGTTCTTTGGCAACGCCGCGCGTCTTCTGGCCGTGATGATGGTGGTGATGATCCTCTTCCTGGAGCCCATGCTCAGCCAGGGGTTCTGTAATCGTGGGCCATCTTACGACTTCAGCGGGCTTGTCCAGTGACGGCTGGCGCGGGGATCGAGGATTGATGCAGGTTGATGCGAAGGGCTCCTGGTTCATCCTGCATCAAGCCGAACCTGCGCGTTGGCGACGAAGCCTGAACCCAGCCCGGCCCTCGCAGCCAAGCGTTGTGAGCCTGAACAGGCCTATTTCCCTGCAGGGGAGGTCCTCGCCGCATGGACGAGCCGAGGCTTCATCGCATCGTCCTTGGTGAAAGGACCGACGAATTCCTTCGTCAGCAGTCCATCAACTTCGCCGTGGTGGGTTTTCTTGTCCACCTTTTGTTGTGCGTGCTGCACGGCCTAGGTCGCATCGATTTACCGGGTATGGAGCCGCTGATCGACTCCTACCTCGACGCCCTATACACGCCGTTTTCCATCATCTTGGCGTATGAGGTCTACGAGCTCATCCGGGCCATTCCCGAGTCTTTCTCCAACGCCATTGGGAAGCAGTTCGAGGTCGTCACCCTGCTCGTGGTCCGTGACATTTTCAAGAACCTCGCGGACCTCAATGAAAACAAATCCACGGCCCTCTACGACCCCGTGGCCTTCATCGCAGTCGAGGTGTTGGCCTTCTTCGTCCTCTTCGCCACCGCCCTTTACTTCCGCAACGCAACCTCCAACGCCCCGGCCAAGATGCACGCAGACCAATCCCTCTCCACCTTTGTGCGGCAAAAGCAGACGCTCGCCACAGCGTTGTTTGTGGTCTACGTCCTCGTTGCCATGTGGTCCTTCACGACATGGACCAACGGCGTGATTGGAGGTGAGGGCGACCTCAGTCGAACCGTGTTTTTCTCTGATTTCTTCACGTGGTTGGTGATGTCGGACATCCTCATCCTGTTGATTTCATACAAGCACACCACCGATTTCAATCACCTTGCAAGAAACACGGGCTTTGTGCTGTCCACGGTGGTGATCCGCGTGGGCATCGGCGCACCAGGCTACGCTGGCGCTGCCTTGTTCATCCTCGCCTCAGTCCTGGCTGTGGGCGTGTTGTGGCTCAACATCAGTTTCGATCGTGAACAAGCCACGAACGAGGCGGAATGAACGCCACCCTCACCCGGTGGCCCGGCTCCAACATCGTTATGTCCGCTTGGGCCAACGACCGTCCGGTCACCATGCAGCCTCACCAGCAACCGCAGTACGTCCAAGCCGTGCACCAACCCATGGTCATGGCGCAGCCCGCCCGGCACCCCCCAAGCGCCATTTTGGCCTACGTGCTCTGGTTCTTCCTTGGCCCATTCGGAATCCACCACCTCTACATGGGTCGAGGCGTGGGCGTCTGGTTGCTGTCCCTCATCACCTTGCAAGGGCTCGGCTTGTGGTGGCTGATCGACCTCTTCCTCATTCCGAGTTCCTGCTCGAAGGTACGCGGCGGCATGGTCGTCATGCGCTGAAGCACCAGGCTTCAGTTCGACTCGGCCGGCATCGAGGAGTGGTGCAGGTAGATGCGAAGGTTTCCTGCTTCATCCTGCATGTAGCCGAACGTGTATTCCACCTTCACCTCGTGCCCATCTGGGCCGGTGAAGAAGTAATTCCCCATGGCTTGGGCTGTGCTGCCGTGGATGAGCACACCCGCGTTCTCGAAGCGAACCGCGGTCCAGCCCTTGATGGCAAAACCCGTGTCTTCGGAGCAGGCTCCGTTCGCGGCCGCGAAGTAGGAAAGGGCGGTGTCGAACGTCGGGCGAAACGGCTCGACGGCGGCGAGTGTGGGCTTGAACAGAACCTCGCTGAGGCCGTACGCGTACAGGGTTTCGACGTGGGCGTGTGCACGAGCGGCGAAATCCTCACCGTCTCGATGTGCAGCAGCGATCGCCACGATGCCGTTGCCCCAAGCCTGCTGCGCTTGCTCAATGTCCTCGACGGTCATCATGGCCCCACGTCCGTGGCGATGGGTCCTTGCGGCACCCTATGATTCTACGTCAAGAGGACGACGATTTCGATGCCTCGCCGTCATTCGGTTCATCCGAGGACGCTTCGCCTTCGTCGTCTTCCATCCCACGGATCTCGTAGTTGGAAGGGAAGAGCGCCACACCGACACCCAAAATCAGCAAGAGCAAGCCCCAGCCGAATTGTTGCAAGACAAAGAGCAGTTCAAGTGAGATGACCAGCAGCACCAATCCTCCGATGTTGCTCGTCCAAACGAGCGTCTTGAACGTCGAAAGGGACACGCCTTGGGTCCCAGGTTTGCGGTAGGGTCCAAATTCGCCACCAAAGCGCTGGGCGGTGGGTTGCTTGCCTTGCTTGGACATCGTCACTCCTCCTTCATCGGTCGATCATCTGAATGGCATCCGTGGGGCACGCCATCACGCACAGCCCGCAACCGGTGCAATCGTCACGGCGAATCACGGCCTTGCGGTTTGATTCCAATTCGAGCAGTGGGCTGCGCATCGCCCGTTGGACCATGTCGATGGCGTCGTCGTCACACACCAGAGGGCACTGGTCGCAACCGATGCACAACTCTTCCTTGACGTAGGCCACGGCGGTCTCGCCGACTTTGAGGTCGGCCATGCGAGCATCATGTCCGCCGTCGAGGAGCGCTCGGATGCGCTTGGCCTCGGCTTGGCGGCGCCGAGCCAAGTCCTCAAGGCCCGTCATGGTGGGAGGTGTGGTGGGCTTCGCTTGAACCTTGGCCGAGCCGCCACCTCACCGTGAGGCCAACCAAGAGGTCTCCAAGGCCGTAGAAGGAGCCGACAAGAAGCGGCGGATTCCAAGAGGTCAGGCCCAACCATGGCACGTCCTTGGCCCATGTCCAATTGCCCAGCCACGTCCCCCATAATTCCATGGCCAGCGCGAGCCATGTCATGACGGCATAGAGCGCAGGATCTGGTCCGTAACGGATGAACAGGACCATGCCGATGAACAGGACGACCTCCACGGTTCCCCCGCCGCTGATCGCCCCGTACACCACCAAGGGAGAAAGCAAGAGAGGGCTCCACGTGATCTGCACGTTGGTCAATGCACGCGCCACGCGACGGCCGAGGTCAAAGAGGAACCAATGCCCGACTGGAACGAAAAGGGGCATCAGGTCATGTTGATACTCGTAAATCAACCACACTTCCGAGAAGAACAGTTCCATCGGTGTCGCGAACGCAAGCACGGTCCACATTTCGATTCGGCGGCGGCGCTCGGACGTCACGTGATCGTACAGAAAGAGGCCCCAACACCAGACCACGACAAGGGCTTCGGCCACCCAACGGTCCAACAGGCCCGCCATGTCCGTGGCCGCAACGGGCAGGCCGATGGCGATGGTGAGCGCAAAGACCCAGCCACGGTCCATGGTGCGGGGACCGCTGCCTTGTTGATATCAGGTGCGACGGGAGGAAGCCAAACGTTCCGCACCCATCGCCAACATGCTGAGCTCTGCGACCAAAGCGTGCCTGCCTCGGGCGAGGGACAATGCTTCAGGACCGATTTCTGTTGCGGAAAGGAAAGAGGAACTCGGTGAATTGAGGTTGTCCATCGCTCCTTTCTTGGCGTTGGTCCGGTAAAACCAGGACGCGGCCTCACCGTCGACCAGGTAGACCACCGGTTCGGCCACACCTGATTCTGATGTCATCGTGGTGGGCACGCCCTCTTGGACCAGGAAGTTCTCGACGTCTGCGCCTCCTTTGGCGTACATCAGACGCTTCATCTTCCGGTTTGAAAGCTCGAGCAGTTCGCTTCCCGAGCGAACCGTCATGATACCAAGCCCGTAGGTGCCTCGGTCGTTTTTCACAAAGGCGACCGGCTCCTGATCGATGCCCATGGTCGCATAGCGTTGCCGAAGAGCGTCGAGGAAAGCGTCCACTTCCGCGGCCAGCACCGTGCGGCAGGTTTCTTTCTCGAGGCACTTGTCTTC
>DUHU01000114.1 GCA_013330765.1 Candidatus Poseidoniaceae archaeon
GCAGCAAGGAAGCTGAACACGACAAGGGTACAAAGCAAGGTGGCGATCAATCGCATGGTTCATTGGCCAATTTGGCCCCTTTTGAACGGTGACATTTGGCCTGCGTTTCAGAGGTCGAACGGTGAAGCGTAGTCGCTGACTTCAGAGGCGATTCGAAGCAATTGGTTGTACTTCGCCGTTCGATCGCTGCGCGCTGGCGCTCCGGTCTTGATTTGACCCGCCCGAGTTCCAACGCACAAATCGGCGATGGTCACGTCTTCGGTCTCACCAGACCGGTGGCTGACGACGTTGTTGAAGCCGTTGCGGGAAGCGAGATCCATCGCTTCGAGCGTCTCGGTCACGGTGCCGACCTGGTTGACCTTGACGAGCATGGCGTTGGCGGCTTGTTGTTCGATCCCACGGGCCAAACGCTCGGACTGGGTCACGAAGAGGTCGTCGCCGACAATCTGGACGCGGTGCCCCTCGCGTGCCGTGAAATGGGACCAACCGTGCCAATCGTCCTCGTCAAATCCGTCCTCGATGGAAAGGATCGGGTACTGGTCCAACCAAGAGGAGTAGACGTCCGCCAAGGCCTCGCTGTTCATCGCTTGGCCGTCCATGTGGTAGGCGCCCTCGCGATGAAATTCGGTGCTGGCAACGTCGAGGGCGATGCCCATCTGGTCCGTCGAATAGCCCGCCGTCTCGATGGCGCGGACGAGATAGCGGAGGCCGTCTTCGTTCGAGGGGAGGTTTGGAGCGAAGCCGCCTTCGTCGCCGATGCCACCCAAGAGGCCGTCCTTGCGCAGTTCGCCTTTCAGGGCGTGATAGGTTTCCACACCGGCCCGAAGGCCTTCGCCGAAGCTGTCGAAACCGTGTGGCACCACCATGAATTCCTGCACGTCGACGTTGGAGGCGGCATGGGCGCCGCCGTTGAGGATGTTCATCATCGGCACGGGCATGAGTCCACCCGCCACGCCACCGATGTACCGCCAGACGGGGAGTTCGTGCTGCGCAGCTCCCGCATGCAGGCATGCAAGCGAGGCCCCGAGGGTCGCGTTGGCCCCCAAGCGGGCTTTGTTGCCGGTGCCGTCAAGTTCGACGATCGTTTCATCCAGCATTCGCTGGTCGTCCACCGGCATTCCCACGAGGGCTTGGGCGATATGTTCGGTTACCGCCGTCACGGCGCCATCGACGCCCTTCCCGAACCATGCCGCTCCCCCGTCACGCAACTCCACGGCTTCGTGACGTCCTGTGGAGGCCCCGGACGGAACAGCTGCGCGTCCCGCGAGCACCCCGTCCACGTAACAGTCGACTTCCACCGTGGGATTCCCACGGGAGTCCAGGATCATGCGTGCGTCCAAACCGGTGATGTGCCCTGTCAAGACCTTCCCCGAACCAAGCCAGCGGTCGTCCGTCCTTCAACGGTGCGGCCATCAACCTTGGTTGAGCCAACGCATCCAACGTGCGGTGGAGGCTTGGGCGGCCGGGATGTCGTGCTCTTCACGGCACTCGTGAAGCCAGCACAGTTGCTCGTCCGCCGGTGAGATCGAGAAGAGTTCAACGCGGTACAGCAAACCGTCGGCTTCGGGAGAGGGGGACGTCCGGAAATCTTCCACGAAGAGATGCAAGAGATGGCGCGGGTATTGGCGAAGCCCCCGACAACACGGCTCGACCAAAACCACGCCGTTGTTCATGAACAGAAGTGCTGCGCCGGTCAAGGGTTGCACTTCGTGCATCAAAATCTCGCTGCCGTCAAGCATCGAGGCCACTTCGACCTGATACCACTCGCGCGCAACGGGTGAAAGTTCGAGGTTGGCCACCTCGTCGAGGAAGGTTTGGAGCCGCGCAACACCCTCGCTGTTCGCCACGGGGACACCTGAACGGCCCGCCTTCTTGAAGGCGAGCATTTTCGATAAATACCGCTTTGTGTCCAACAAAATGCCTTTTCCGGAAGATTTCGGCGTAGAAGGGCCTATATGTGTCCGGCTTTCATCATAGTTTATGCCCCGCATCGCCGAAATCGACCGTGCCATCCTCGCTGCGCTTCGCGCCAACGGCCGCATCTCCTACGTGGACTTGGCCAAGGAGGTTGGAGCCAGCGAACGGACGGTACGCACTCACGTCCGCAAACTGGAGGAAGACGGCACCATCCGGGGATACACCATCCGGGAAGGTGGCGTTGGATTGACCGCCTTGGTGCGAATCAAGGTCGCCCCTGGTGCAGAAATCGGCTCTTTTGCCTCTGAAGTCACCCACTGGGCGGGCGTCGAAGTGGTCTACGAGGTCTCGGGGGAAGCGGACCTCATCGCTCTTGTTCACGTCGACGACACCATGTCCTTGCGGCAGTTGCTGGACAAAATGTGGATGGCGGCTCCGGACGAGATCGCGTCCACGACCACCGAACTCGTGCTCGAGCAGTACTGATCAATCGGCTTGAGAGAACCGCCGACGTGCGGCGAGTCCGACCAAGACCGCCCCCGTGAGGGTGGCGAGCGTGTACATCACCAAGCCTCCTGCACCGGCGAGAAGGTTCGGGCCGAAGGTGCGAGCGGGGTTCATCGATGCCCCCGTGAGCGGGCCGCATGCATAGGCCAGAGCAGCGACGGTGGCTCCAACAACGAGCGCCACCGTCGGTGTGGAATCCCCCCGCACCAACACCACGGCAAGGATGGATGCCATCAGAGCTGCCGTGATCCCCACCTCGATGGCGATGGCCCCGATGAGGGACACCCCGCTGGTCACCACCGTCGGAGCCAAGTCTTCAGGGCCGAGCAAGGTGTACACGGCCCCGCTTCCGATGACGGCCCCTCCCGCCTGCGCCAGAACATACCCCGGCAGTTCGTTTCGGGGCAAGTGGCCGGTCACCACGAAGGCCGCCGACACGGCGGGATTGATGTGTGCTCCTGAAGCCCCTCGAAAAGCGAGGATGGCCGTGGTCACGGCCGCTCCAAAGGCCAGAGAAATCTGGAGCAGGGAGCCTCCCAAGGCGACGCTTCCCGTTCCGATGGCCACCATCCAAGCGGTGCCAACCAATTCCGCACCGTAGGCACGGATGCGCCCCTCCATGCTGAGGCCTCAGGCTTTCCACTTCACAGAGCAGCCAATGCTCTGGGTGCGTGCCACTTCGGGAGCGGCTCCGCTCAGCATGGCTTCAAGCGCGAGACGGAGGTCTTCCACGGTCACTTGCCCTGGGTCCTTTGGTGAGTCGTCCATCCGACCGCGATACACGACTTCGTCGTTGGCGTTGAGGAGGTACACCTCCGGTGTGCGTTCCGCACCCCACGCCGTCGCAACGGTCTGTTCCGCGTCATGCAGGTAAGGGTAGGGCATGCCGTCGTTGGCGCGCTTCACCATGTTGTCCCACGAATCGTTCTCATACACCACAGGATCGTTGCTGTTGATGCCAACGAAACCGACCCCCACCGAGGTCGCGTGTTCGGCCATGGCGTTCAGGCGTCCCACACTGGCCACGACGTACGGGCAGTGGTTGCATTCGAAGACGACCACGGTCCCGTGTTCGCCACGGGCCGCGGCAAGGTCCATCGCTGCAGCGCCTTGGTGGGCGTTCGCATTGGGCAGGTGGAAATCGGGTGCTTTCATGCCTGGTTCAAGGGACATGGCCCTGCGTGGACCACCCACGACATAGCCCTTCCTCGGGAGTCATGCGGTCAGGTGTTGCTCAC
>DUHU01000270.1:0-545 GCA_013330765.1 Candidatus Poseidoniaceae archaeon
TTGAGCAACTCACCGATTACCACCGCAACGAGACGGCCGACGTGCACACCGACTTTGCGCGCCGTGATTGGCCCACCAACACCGACGGGTCCGTGGCCGGTTATCCCAACGCCACCGCCCTCGAATTGCACACCATGCAGTTCCAATCCTTCTGGAACAGCGGCTGGATCTACAACGTCTCCAACGACGACCCAAACGCGTGGGTCGCGCCGGCTGGTGAACGCTACAAGGAACTCTACGACGCCACGCTTCACAACCTGAAGCCGGCCACCATCATGGACGACGAGTTGCTCTCACCACAGGATTTGCTCGATTTGCAGGTCCTCTGGTACCTCTTCCAGTTCTCCCCAGATTACGTCCAAGGAGAATACGCCGCCTTCTTCGACGACCCAACGACCTACGGCGCCCCGGTTCAAACCGATATTGGCCTGATGGACCTCTTCACCAAAGGACGGGACTACACGCCGGCCGACTTGGCCTACGTCATCGACCAGCAACACGCCCACATGGCCAACGTCTTGCCCATGTACAGTCAACTGGCTGCG
>DUHU01000270.1:889-3551 GCA_013330765.1 Candidatus Poseidoniaceae archaeon
GACCACGACACCCTACTATCACCCCATCATGCCCTTGCTGATGATGCCGGGCTGGACCTTTGAGGACGGTATTCGCGTCAACAAGGACGCGTGGCCGGTCGACGTGAGGAGCCATTTGAGCAACGGCATGGACCTCTTCGAAGCGGAGCTTGGGTTCCGCCCGACGGGTATGTGGCCGTCTGAGCAGGCGGTGTCGCCCCCCATGGTGCAACCCGTGGCCGACGTTGGGGTGGAATGGATGGTCTCCGATGAAGAAATTCTTGCAAAGTCCACCACGTCTGGTGGGGGAAGCATCGACGTTGAAGACGCCGCGCAATTGGCCACGCCGTGGGTGGTCGCAGGCGACCAAGGCGGTGACGTGGCCGTCATCTTCCGTGACCGGGTGATTTCGGACCGCGTCGCCTTCCAATACGGATCCATGACGCCCGAGGCCGCGGTATCGGATTTCTTGTCGTACCTCGACGGTGTTCGCTCCGATCTGCTTGCAGCCGGTGAAGACCCGTCTGAACACCTCCTGACCGTCGCGATGGACGGCGAGAACTGGATGTTCATGTCAGAGTTTCAACACCATGACAACGCCCGACCTTTCATCCACGAATGGTATTCCCGCCTTGCGTCGCACCCTACCGTGGTCACCACCACGCCAGGTGAATTCCTGGCCGATGACCCGGACTTGCCGCGGATTGAGACGATTGGAACGGGTTCGTGGATCGACGGAACGTTGAGCACGTGGGCAGGCGAAGCCGACGAGAGTCTCGCGTGGCAGCGGCTTGTCGAGGCACGCAGGGCGCTGGTCGATTTCGAGGCCGAAAACCCCGACGACCCGGGACTTGAATTGGCGTGGGAATCGCTCTACATCGCGGAAGGCAGCGACTGGTACTGGTGGTACGGGCTCGACCAAGACAGCGGCTACGACGAAATGTGGGACGTGCTGTTCAAGGTGCACCTGTCCAACATTTACCGCGCCATCAACCTCGATTTGCCGCCCTATTTGCAGGACCTGTGGACCAACCCCGCGCTCCCTGATGAGGCGGCCAGCGGGGTCATCGAACCGATGATCGACGGCATCGCGCTTCCCGGAGAATGGGACGGTGCAGCCGTCTACACGGCAGACTTGGTCGACGGTGGTGGGCTCGACATCGATTCCTTCCACCTTGGATACGATGCGTCCAACCTTTACCTGCGGGTGGACATGCCAACGCCGGACGCCATCGAGGCGCTCGACGAAGCACGGGACCCCGACCTTGCGTTGTACTTCATGCAGCCAAACGCGCAGAACTTCAACGAGGTCGAGACGAATTTCAGGACCTACTACGGCAATCAGATTCTCGGATTCCCTGCCAAGAAAATGGTGGCCTTCGACTTCGCGCAACTGCGCGACGACGGGCAGGCCAAGTGGAACCTGTTCGACGCCCGAGGCAAGGGCGAAAGCGACGAACAATGGGCCCTCAGCGGAACGTCGATCCTTGGTGGATGTGCGGCGCAAGACGTGTATGAATTCGTTATTCCGTGGTCTGACCTTGACCTTGCCCCGCGGTACACCACGAGGGTCAAGGTCGTCACCTCATGGACGGATTCTCTGGCCTACGGTGACGGGGTGGACATGGAAGTCGCTCCTCCCGCTCCGGCAGAAATCGTTCTGCCTGACCTTGAACAATGGGTCACGTTGCTGGAATTTGATGACGCGGTAGGGGATGAAACGGGAGACGGTGACTACACCTACCCCTCAGCCTCAGACTTCGCGCCGGGAAGTGGGTTGTTCGATGCGACGTCGGTGAAGATCAGTCAGAGCGCCTGGAACGCCCGGTTTGAGATCGGTGTGGGTGAAATCACGGACCATTGGAGCCTCGCGAACGGATTCAGCCACCAAATCGTCCAGATTTACGTCGATCGTGGTGATCGAGAGGGAGGTCGCACGACCATGTTGGAAGGTGCGAATGCCATGGTGCACGACGATTGGGCGTGGGAAGTGGCCATCTCGGCGACGGGAGAGCCTGGTGCGGTCAAGGCCGTTGAAGCGGCCACCGGAGAGACCAGCGCCAAGGGCATCGAAGTGGATGGAGATGCGGAAACGAACACCATCACCATCACTGTTTCAAAGAACGTCATCGGACCGGACGTCGGCGACTACCGCTACGTGATTGTGCTCGGAAGTCAGGACGGTTTTGGAACCGGGAAATGGCGCGACGTGGACGAGACCGCCAAAACATGGCGCTTGGGCGGCGGTGCAGATCCGTCGCCGGTGGACGGTGTGGACTACGACCCGAACATCATTGACGTCCTCTTACCCGAAGGCGACCAGTCATCGATGCTGGCCAGCTATGACGTGGGCGCTCAGCAACATGCCGTACTGACTGGATTCGAGATGCCGGATGTGGCCCAGCAAGTCTACGGCGCCAGCGTAGGTGAAGTCACCGCGTCGACCGCCGTGCTGCTTTGGTCCACGACCGTCGCATCGAATGCTTCGGTGGCGACTGTCTTGGCCGACCAACCACCAAGCGATTGGTCAACGGTGGCGGTTGAAACGCCTGCTGCAACCGATCACGCCTTCACAGTGACCGGGCTTGAGGCGGGTCGCGCGTATTGGGTACGCATCATGGTCGAAGACGGCGACCAAACCTTGTTCGCCGACCTAAATTTCACCACTTCGAACGTGAGTGAC
>DUHU01000257.1:0-584 GCA_013330765.1 Candidatus Poseidoniaceae archaeon
CATGTACGAAGCGGCCAAAGTCGACGGCGTGAGCGTTTACGACCGCTTCCGTCACCTCACGTTGCCCAACCTTCGCAGCGCCCTCGTGCCCCTTTCGCTGCTCGGATTCATCTGGACGTTCAACATGTTCAACGTGATTTACCTGATGACCGACGGTGGACCAAACCTCGACTTTGACGGGCCAGGTTCCACGGACATTCTGATCACCTACGTCTACGACGTCGCCTTCCGGGACGGCGCCTACGGCGTTGCCGCGGCCTGGTCGGTGGTCATCTTCCTGATGCTCGTCGCCTTCTCGTGGACCTACATGAAGCGGACCAACGCCACGGAGGCGGTCGCATGAGTGCGGTCAACGGCATGCCCTCCACGGGCCAAGACTTGGCGAGGCGATGGTACGTCCCCATCGAGGTCGAAACGCTGCGCCTCGTGCAGCCTGCGGCGGTGCTCATCAGCGCCTTGGCCCTCGGTTTGGCCGTCCTGCGCGACAACGGCGATGCGCGTCCTGTCGCGACCTTGCTTCTGTTCACCCATGCCGTGACGTGGGTCTTGCTGCGTGAACTGGTGGCGGGGCGACGGGGGTTGCG
>DUHU01000257.1:881-5162 GCA_013330765.1 Candidatus Poseidoniaceae archaeon
CTGGTGGCGGGGCGGCGGGGGTTGCGGGACGGTTTGCTGCTGAGCGCAGGCGCGACCGTGTTGCTTTCCGTGTGGGCGCACATGGTGGGTCCAGACCTGTGGGTGGACCGCTGGTTCACCTTGTGGTCCGTGGCTCCGGCCGGTCTGGTGATGTGGAACCTCTCGACGCCCGTCGTGGCTCACTGGTCCACGGGGCGATTGTCCACGGCCGGGGCCGAGGTCGGTTTGGCCCGAAACGGTCAGCTTCGGCGCCGTGTTGACGGTTTCTTGCGTCACGTCGCCCTCGTGCACGCCTGTGCCCTCGTGGTGCTTCCCTTGTTGTGGATCCTCGACGTCGCGCTGTCGCCTGGAAACGCCCTCGGGGGCGGCTACCTTGACGCGGTGACGGGTGAACACTTCCAGAAGATGCTCACCTCCGAATCCTTCTGGATCTGGACGCGAAATTCGGTCATCGTCTCGGTCGGCACGACCTTGCTCGGTCTGGCGCTCGCCATCCCCGCAGGATACGCCTTCAGCCGCTTCAAATTCCGCGGCCGCGACCCTGCGATGTTCGCCTTCCTGCTGGTGCAAATGTTCCCCGGCGTCATCATCCTCGTGCCCTACTTCCTGGTGATGAAGGCCCTCGGCCTGCTGAACACCTCCTTTGGCCTGATCCTCGCTTACTCCGTCACCGCCCTGCCCTTGTGCGTGTGGATGCTCAAGGGCTTCTTCGACACCGTACCGCGAGAACTCGAGGAGGCGGCGCTGATGGACGGTTGCTCGCAAACTCAGGTCTTCTGGAAGATCGTCCTGCCGCTCTCCTTGCCCGCGGTCGCGGTGACGGCCCTCTTCTCCTTCCTCGCGGCGTGGAACGAATTCCTGCTCGCGCTGACCTTCAACACGAGCGAATCGATGTACACGCTTCCCGTCGGACTTGCGTCGCTGATCTCCTCGACCGGTCAAGCATGGGGCGACTTCGCGGCCGCCTCGCTGCTGGTCAGCCTGCCCGTGGTGGTGCTGTTCATTGTCTTCCAACGCTTCCTCATCGAGGGGTTAAGCGCGGGCGGTGTCAAGGGGTGATACGATGGTAAACGTGACCTTCAACGGTGTAACCAAGCGGTACGACGACGGATTTGAAGCAGTGCAGGGGCTCAATTTAGAGGTCAACGATGGCGAATTTTTGGTGCTGCTCGGCCCATCGGGCTGTGGAAAATCGACCACGCTTCGCATGCTGGCCGGCCTCGAAGACGTGACCAAAGGCGAGATCGCCATCGGTGGGGCGCGGGTCAACGATCTGCCTCCAGGCGCGCGCGGCATTGGGATGGTCTTCCAGTCCTACGCCCTCTACCCGCACATGAGCATCGCCGACAACCTCGCCTTCGGTTTGCGGATGGCGAAGGGCGAGGACAAGCCGACCGAGGACGACATTCGGTGGCGCGTGGGGGAAACCGCTGACATGCTCGGACTGACGAGTGAATTGGAAAAGCGCCCCAAACAACTCTCTGGGGGACAGCGTCAGCGGGTTGCGCTCGGTCGCGCCCTCATCAAACGGCCAAAGGTGCTGCTCATGGACGAACCTTTGTCCAACCTTGACGCGGAATTGCGCCATCAAATGCGGGCGCGCATTCGTTCACTTCATGACGAATTGGGCATGACCACGGTCTACGTGACGCACGACCAGATCGAAGCGATGACGCTTGCCGACCGCATCGCGGTCCTGGACGGTGGCGTGCTGCAACAACACGGCGCCCCCATGGACGTCTACCGAAACCCTGCGAACGACTTTGTTCGAGGGTTCCTTTGTGCTCACCTGGACGAGATGGTGGCCACCGCCAACGGCCTGTTCGGAGGTGACGAGGAATGAACCGTTTCACCGTCCCTGTTTTCGTCCTGTTGATCTTCGCCGTTGCTTCCGCCACGCCCTTGCTGCAAACGGCAGAGGCCGACGGTACCGACGTCGTCCGTCAACGCGCTCAGGCCCACGTCTTCGAATGGAATGGGAATGCGAGCAACGTCAGCGTGCACGGCGAATGGGACGGTTGGGTGGCCGGCACGCCGCTCATCGAAACTGCTCTCGACGAGTGGTCGTTGGAGATGCCGTTGGCACCGGGGATGTACTGCTACAAGTTCGTCATCGACGACGTGTGGACGATGGACGACGCCAACCCCTACACCGGGTATTGTGGTGTGACGGAGAACTCCATCGCTCGCGTCTCGAACGTGTCGAACCCAATGTTCAGCGCCACCATCGAAGACGACGTGTTGACCGTGTTGTGGCATGCTGGCGCCTCGGGCGCGGGGCCTTCGGGCACGCCGACCGCTTTGAGTGGAGCCGTGTGGAACGCGACGACGTGGACGTGGACGCTCGACCTCACTGGCATGGCGGACGGAAAGCACACCTTGCACCTCGAAGGAACGGCCGTGGACGGCGCGGTGGCGGACGACCTCTTGCTGCCCTTCTGGCGCGGGCAGGGCGCGGACTTCGTCTGGGACGATGCGCTGATCTACATGCTGATGACCGACCGTTTCGTCAACGGCAACACCAGCAACGACCCTGCGGCCTTGCCGGAAGCGGCCCAGGGGGCCGATTGGATGGGTGGCGATTTCGCCGGCGTGACCGCCCACATCGAGGCGGGAACCTTCACCGACATGGGCGTGAACGCGCTCTGGTTGACGCCCTTCAACACCGCCGCAAACGGTACGGGCCTTGCGGCTGACGGCGTGCACGAAGTGTCTGCCTACCACGGCTACTGGCCAGTGGAACCACGCGGCGTGGACCCACGCTTGGGTACGCCGGAGGAGCTTGAGGCGTTGGTGGATGCTGCGCACGCCGCAGGCATCCGCGTGCTTGGCGACTTTGTGGTCAACCACGTGCACGAGGATCACCCCTACCACGACGACCACCCAGAGTGGTTCAACTCCGGCTGCATCTGCGGCGAGGCCAACTGCGACTGGACCGAACATCGACTCGAGTGCTTGTTCCGAGACTACATGCCCGACGTCAATTGGAAGCAGCGCAACGCCTCAGAAGCGATGATCGAGGATGTGTTGTGGTGGATGGAAACCTTCGACCTCGACGGCGGACGGATTGATGCGGTCAAGCACGTCGATGACCTGGCCATCACCAACCTCGCCGTGCGCATCAACGAGCGTTTCGAAACGGTCGGGACGGACATGTACCTCAAAGGCGAGACCGCCATGGGTTGGGCGGGCCACGACCTGGCCGCCAACGCGAACGAATACGGGACCATCAACCGCTACATCGGCGAACACCAGCTCGACGGTCAAGCCGACTTTGTGCTCTACCACGCCACCTCAGACCGCGTGTTCGCCGTTGGCGAAGAGGACTACATGCACCTCGATTACTGGACGGCGCGCAGCCAGGACCAGTACGTCGACGGGGCGGTCATGGTGCCCTTTGTTGGCAGCCACGACGTTTCTCGCTTTGCTTCGCGGGCCGACCCCGGTACCGCGGACGAATGGAACCAGTGGGCCGAGCAGGGCCTTCCGGGCCAGCCCGGGACCGATGCGCCCTATGCGGCCTCCCTGCAAGCCCATGCGTGGTTGCTGACCATCCCTGGCGCACCCATGATCTACATGGGCGACGAATACGGCGAGTACGGCGGCGCGGATCCGGACAACCGTCACCTGTGGCGCAACACCACCGAGCGCAACGACCGTGAACAGGGCCTGCACGAGAACCTGAGTGAAATCGGGCGCATCCGGGCCGAATCCGAGGCCCTTCGCCGCGGCGGGTATGCCTCGGTCCACGGCGCACCGGACGTGCTCGTCTACCAACGTGCGACGGTGGACGCGTCCAGCCTCGTTGGACTCAACCGGGGAGCTGTGTCCAGCACGGTGACCTTGGACGCCGCCCATGCCGATCACGTGGTCGTGTTTGGTTCGGCCACCTTCGATGCGGCCAACCTCACCTTGGAGGTGCCTGCTGGAAGCGTGGTCATCCTGTCCAACGAGAGCGTCTTTGCCTCGAACGAGACGGGGAACGAGACCCAGCCCACAGATGTTCCCGGATGCACGGACCCTGCGGCAGACAACCACAACCCAGCCGCCACCGTGGACGACGGTTCGTGCAGTTACCCGCCAGTTGACGTCCAAGGATGCACCGATCCTGCGGCCGAGAACCACGACGCTGCGGCAACGTTGGACGATGGGTCGTGCACCTATCCGCTCGTCGACGTCTCCGGATGCATGGACATGAACGCGACCAATTACGACGCGCAGGCAACCCTCGACAACGGTTCATGCGCCTACCCGCCAGTGGACGTGCCTGGATGCATGGAC
>DUHU01000254.1:0-161 GCA_013330765.1 Candidatus Poseidoniaceae archaeon
GCACCGCCATGAGCCTGGATCAGTTTGACGGGCCCTTCGACATCCACGGGGGCGGCCATGACCTTCGCTTCCCGCACCACGAGGCAGAGATCTTCCAAGGCGAATGCCACATCGACCATGCGCCGTTGGTCCACCACTGGTTGCACAACGGCTTCGTCAAC
>DUHU01000254.1:467-632 GCA_013330765.1 Candidatus Poseidoniaceae archaeon
TGGTTGCACAACGGCTTCGTCAACGTGGACGGGGAGAAAATGAGCAAGTCGCTCGGAAATTTCTGGACCATCCGCGACATCCTCGAGCGGGTCGACCCGCTCGTGCTTCGCTTTGCTCTCATCAACGCACACTACCGCTCGCCCATCGACATGAACGAGGCGTTG
>DUHU01000254.1:934-9101 GCA_013330765.1 Candidatus Poseidoniaceae archaeon
ATCGACATGAACGAGGCGTTGCTCCACGACGCAGAACGAAACCATGGTCGGCTCATCGAAGCCTACGCCAAAGCGCTTCGAGGGCGAACCTCGGACCATCCTGTGGCCCTCCCGCACCCGGACGTGGCGAGCCAAGATCCGTTGTCGAAAAGCCTTGGATTGATGGAGCGCATGGCGGAAGGCTTTGCGCTCGCGATGGACGACGATTTCAACAGCCGCGAGGCCATCGCGAAGGTCCTTGGCGGCGTTCGCGAAGCGACCCGGCTGCTCGACGCCGACCTCGATGAAGCAGACGCAAACGCCGTTGCCCACCATTGTGTGGCGTGGTTCGAAGAACTCGCGGGCGACGTTCTGGGCGTTTTGCCTTCGCCCGACGTGCTCTTGGCGGAACCTGAGGAAGACCCACGTCGAGCCGAAGTTGCAGACGAGGTCGAATCCCTGCTCCTTCAGCGTGGGGAAGCGCGTGCCGCCAAAGACTGGCCCGCTGCAGACGCCATCCGAGACCGCTTGGCGGCCATGGGCGTCGAGGTGACGGACACGTCCGAGGGCCCCGTCTGGACGTTGACGTGATCAGGCCGGAGGTCCGCCGGGTGGCGGCGGTGCTGGAATGTCCACGACGTCCTTCTCTTCGTCGTCCTGTTCCTCGGTGACCGTGGTTTCTTCCTCGATGAGGTCCTCTTCGTCAAACAAAGCGTCTTGTGCGGTCAGGTCGATGTCCTCGTCCCGACGTCGCATGACGAACACACCGGCCGCAACCACCACCAGGACGCCGAGGCCGATCAGGCCCATTGGAGCGCCGTCCCCACCGGATGCCGTTTCATCATCGGAGGAGCTGTCGGTGCCGTCGCATCCCAAACCAAGCCCGTCTGCGCAGGGGTCTGTTGGCGTGATGGTGTCGTCGTTGTTGCCGTCGGCGTTGTCCGTGGTCCCGTCGTTGCCGCCGTCGGAGGTGTCTCCGGTGCCGGTGTTGTCGCCGTTGTCGGTGGTCCCGTCGTTGCCGCCTCCGGTGGAAGCGGAGGTGCCCTTGGCCTGCCAGGTCGAGGTGTTGCCAAGATCGACGGCCACCATCGACGCGCCTCGGTCATAGTAACGGTCGTAGACCAAACTGAGGTCCACTTGCGCGTTGCCCGAGGTTGAGCCGTTCAGGGTCTGGAAGTACTGGGGGTCTTCGTAGGTCCACCACGGGTCCAATCCGCCGTGGCCGACGTTGGCGGTGAGGCTGTCAAAGCCGTCCACCTCACCGAAGGTGGCTTCCATGACGGCGGGGTCGAATGCGGCGGCTTCGGTCAGGTTCTCGACGATGGAAGACCAAGAGCGCAAGCCGTCTTCGACGCCGCTTGCGGTCACGTCGATGCGCTTGCCGAACATGCCAGCAGCTTCGTGGTCGTCGCCACGCATCGCCTGCATGAGGTCGGCGTCACCGTAGAGGGCCATGCCGCCGATGACGGTGAGGCGAACGTCAGGATCCACCGCGTCGATGAGGTTGCGGTACGGGTCGAGGTCGTTGGTGTCGATGACCGCCAAGTCGGCGGCCATGCCGGGTGCAATGCGTCCCACGTTCTCTTCCCAGTTGGTGGCCTCAGCGGCATTGGAGGTGACCATTCGCACCATCTCCTCGTCGGTGAAGATGTCTCCAAGCATCTCGTCGTCCCACAGGTCGGCGATCTTCAGCTCATGGAGCGGCGACTTGCTGCCTGAAGGCGACCAATCTGGCGCCAGTGCGATGTTGACACCTGCGGCCTTGGCCGCGGCCACGTCCGTCGTGTCCCCGTAGAGCAGCAGGTTGGACAGCGGTGACCAGACGAGGCTGGCGCCGACCTGACCCATCTTCTGGAATTCCGTGGCGGTCAGGGCGGTGCCATGAATCAGGACCAATTCCCCCACGAGGAGGTCGTTGGCGACCAGAATGTCAAATTCAGCGCGGCTGGATTCGTCGACGCCCTCGCCCAGATGGAGGAACCATGCGTCCAGTTCCTGACTGGCGTTGCCGGTTTTGATGTGGTTCCCAATGTAGTCCGACTCAAGTTCAGTGACTTTGGTGTGGATCTCGTCCCGTCCGAAGTTCCAATCCTCGATGTTGCGGGCCAGCACGCTGGCGTAGGCGTCGTCCGGGTTGGACGGGGCGCCCTGCGAGGCGGTGGTGCCGCCGACGATGACCTTCGCTTCGACGTACTTCATCGCGGCGAATTCTAGGTTGAAGTATGGACCGCCGTGCAGGAGCATCTTCGGTTTGGTGACGAACTCGCTGTAATCGGGGTGGTTCTTCCACTGGTAGCGGTTTTGATAGCCGCCCCATTCGTTGGGTGACGACATGTGGTTTTCCACCGGCCAAACTGGGGCGGTGTTGTAGTGGAGATGGTTGTGCAAATCGAGCAATCCGGGGTAGATGGTGGCGTCCGTGTGGTGCACGGGCACGCCTTCGAGGGTCAAGTCGCTCGGAGCGTCACCGTTCCAGACCTCGACAATGACTCCGTCTTCCACGAGGATGGATCCGTCGTTGTGAACCGTTCCGGCATCGTCCATGGTCACCACGCGACCGGTCAGGACGTAGGCGCCAGAGTGCAGGTGGTCCAAGGCAGTGTAGCACCGTAGGCCGGCGATTGGAGCGGTCACGGTGGCGTTTTCATGCGATCCTGGCGTGGGAGCGTCGTCCTTCCACAGTGTGCCGTTGGCCAAGGGGATGTACGGTCGGTCCCACCAGCTGTCCTTGTCGGGCCAGCTCATGCTGTCCACATGAGCGCCTTCTGCGGTACGAAGGACGGCGCTGTCGCCGCCGTAGTAGTCGAGTTCAATGCCGGAGTCGGCGCGGAAGATCACCACGCGTGCATTTGGCTCCAGCACGGTGTCCCAAGGCAGGCGGCAGGGCGGGGAGCCTCCGCCTTCTTCGTCGTCAAGCCACCAATCCGACACGTCCACTGGGGTGCTTCCCGCGTTCCAAATTTCGATGAATTGGTCCGACGAGCTGCCGAAGTACCCGTCGCCGTTCCAGTCGACGCCGTCGTAGTCCTCGGACGAAGCCGAAACCAGGACCTCGGAGATCCGTACGTCAGGAACATCGTCTTGGCCGGCCACCAGCGGGACGGTGGAGAGCATCATCAGGAGGACGAGGAGGGCCGCAGGCAGACGGGCTTTCACGGCCGTCCATTCGCAGACGCCCCATCAAGGCATCTCCCTCGGCGGCAAGATGCACGAACATGTTCGCCAACAGGTCAAGGGACCCCCGCCGTGAGGAACCCACATGCCCACCGTGGACCTGACCGAGGAGACCTTCGAAGCCGCCCTCGCGGACAACACCATCATGTTCATCGATTTCTGGGCTGACTGGTGTGGACCCTGCAAGGCCTTTGGTCCGGTCTACGAGCGTGTCTCCGAAGACCATCCTGACGTGTTCTTCGCCAAGGTGGACACGGAAGATCAGCAAGCGCTCGCCGGCTCCTTCGGCATTCGTTCCATTCCGACCACGGTCGCGTTCAAGGAAGGCGTTGGTGTGTTCATGCAGCCAGGTGCGCTGCCTGAAGAGGCCCTTCGCGACCTTGTCGGGAAAGTCAAGGAACTCAACATGGACGACGTTCGCGCCATGATCGCCAAGCAGGAAGCCGAAGCCAAGGCCCAAGAGGAGGCTGCCTCCAAGTCCGCTGACGATGCAGGGTGCTGTGGCGACCCGTCATGTTCTAATTGACCCCGCTTGAGGCCTTCCCGTGCGTCACGTTGCGTTCATGCTCGTTTGGCTGATGTTGGCCATGCCGTTGGCAGGATGCCTCGGGGCCGAAGAGGACGAACCTCTGGTCGATGCGGGTGATTCCACTTACCCCAACCCTTGGGAGCGAGGCGATCTTACCTACGACGACAGCGATGTGTTCAGCCGGGTCACCACCAACGGCAGTTACGGCATCATTGACGCCGTCTCGGTGTTCGTCCCGGTGGACAGCATCACCGCCGCCGACGGAGGAGCAGGGCTGACGGGCGATGCCGAGGTTCATCTTGGCCTATGGTTGCCTGAAATCGAAGGGTGCGACTGGACGTTGGAGAACGTCTCCGAGGAATGCCGCGTTCCGGTGATTGCCGACGTGGGTCCATACTACGACGACGGTGACGTGAGCGCCGTGACCCCTGCGGACCGTTTGGGCCGCTTCCTCATCGAAAACTACGTTCCCCACGGTTATGCCGTGGCTCAAGTCTCGGTGTTCGGCACCGGTGAATCGAACCACTGCATGGACCTCATGGGGACCGATGAACAACGCGGTATCGATGCGGCCGTGACCTGGCTCGGGACCCAAGGGTGGTCCAACGGCCGTGTGGGCCTCATCGGCAAGTCGTATGACGGCAGCACGCCGTGGCAAGCGGCCACCTTCGGGAACCCCCACCTCGCGACGATCGTCCCAATGTCCGGCCTCATCGGTGTTCACGATTTGATGTGGCGCAACGGCAGCATGGAAGCACGTGGCATGATCATGCACAACGGCGTCTACGGCTCCTTTGGCATCGACGGCGACAGCGAGGACAGCCACACGCTCTGCGAAGGTTACCTCGAAGGCTACGCCAACGGACCCGCGGCCTACCTGACGGGTGGCATGGTGACCTACGCCGGCAACGACTACTGGACGGAACGCTCCTTCCTTGATCGCGTCCTTCAGAATTACCAGGGTTCCGTCTACATCATCCAAGGCATGCAGGATTGGAACGTCGATCCGCATATGGCCTTCCCCATTCACCAGCAGGTGCATGACGCTGGCATTGAGGTGAAGACCCTCGCAGGCCAGTGGGCCCACGATTACCCTGATCGCGTCTCAGGGCACAGTTCCCAAAGCAGCGGTCGCGGCGCGGAAGCCTATCCGTACACCCTTCGCTGGGATTGGGCCGACGAGATGCTCGTTTGGTTCGATTGGTACCTGCGCGACGAAGGCGTTGCGCCGATTCTCGGTGTTGAAATGCAGGACAACCGTGGCGGATGGCGTTTTGAGTCCACCTGGCCTGCTGAAGACACGAACTACGTTGAGGTCACGGGCGCCGATCTTGGCCCCACGGGGGCGAGCATCACGCCAACGGCGTCCATCTCGATGACCTACGGGCCCTTCGAAAACGACACGTGGATTGCCGGTATGCCGACCTTCCACATTCCTATCACGCCCCATACCACCAACGGCGCGCACGGTTTCCTCGAGATGACCGACTCCAACGGCATGCACCTTGGTCACGCAGTCATGGATTTCCGCTTCTATGACGGCGGACGCGACGGCCAGGAGGTGCTCCAGCCCTTTGCAGCCGTGACGGGGAAAATGGAATTCTTCGCGATGGACGTCTTCCTTGAGGCTGGCGAGTCGATCACCCTCACGATGACCCAAACCGGAGAAGACTACGTTCCGTCGCCTGCATCCGTGGGATGGTACACCATCAACTGGGACGGTGCAGTGCTGACCTTGCCGCTGGTCGAGCGCACGTGCGACGAGTTGTTCCGTGCGCCGATGCAGAGTTACGGCGAAGACGCTGCTCGAAGCTGCTGATCAAAAGGCGTCGAGGATCGAGGCGAAGACCGCCTTGGCAGGCCCTTCTGAACGCTCAACCAAACGACGCACGATGAGTTCAGGCGTGCTGCGGGCCAAGTGGTTCCTGCGTGGCGTGCGGTCCACGATGAGTTCCAGATGTTCGTCCAAGCCACGTGCCTCGATGCCGTCGATGCGCAGGTCGTCACGTCCGGTTGCCTCGATGATGGCGGGGGCCAAGTGAGTGACGAGGACCATGGAGGTGTCCGGATGGGCCTCAGCCGCGAGCAGCATGCCGGCAATGATGCGGGCACCTGCACCCGGTTCGGTGATGGCTTCCAACTCGTCGGCAAGGATGAGCTTGGACGTCGGGTCGCTGACGACCTCGGCGAGGTCGACCAGCGTCTGTTCGAGCGCTCCGGCCGACTGGGTGCCGCCCGCTTTGGCCAGCACCTGCAGGTGCTTGACGCGGCCCACGCGTGCTTCTGCTGCCGGCACGGGCAGGCCCATGTGGGCAAGGATGCAGGTGAAGCCAAGCAGTTCGAGCAGGGTGGTCTTGCCACCGCTGTTGGCACCGGTCAGCAAGGCCACGGTTTGTCGGTCGCCTTCGTCGGCCGAGCGGCCGACGCCGTAGGTGACGGGGTCCGGCTCAATGCCGAGCAGCGGATGCCGTCCTTCGACGACGACCAAGCCGTGTTCGACCATCGTCGGCCGCACGCAGCGGTGCGCCTCGGACCAGCGGGCCACAGACAGCCATTGGTCGAGTTCAACCATCGCCTCGATGGCGTCCGCGCAGACCTCGCGCAAGGGGGCAAGCGCACCAGAGAGGCGCAGCAGTTCCGCGGCCTCGTCTGCAGCGATGCGACGTTCCAGGTCTTCGACGAGCAGATCGACTTCCTTCCGGTCGATTTTCAGCGGCCAACCGTCCTTGAACAAACGCTGCGGCATGCGCAGCCCGGTTCCATTGAGCAGTTCGGACAGGGCCATGTTCGCTTCCTCGATGGCGCTCTCGATGGCCTCGGTCGTCGCGGCACGCAAGCGTCGTTGGAGGCCGGCACCGTTGGCCAACGCGTCGAGCATGTCGGCGCCGCTCAGGGCCAATTGGGCTTCGCCCATGGCTTCCTCAACCCGCTCACGGACCTGCTTTTCCAGTTGCTTGATGGTCGGCCATAGTCGGTCCGCCACGTCGTGAAGAAGGTCAGGATCGCCGTTGTCTCCGATGTCGTGGAGCAACGCCTCGAGGTCCTCAAGGTCGTCCATCATCGGCGCGAGGCGCTCCAAGACTTCGTCTGCACCCTTGACGGCCTGCATCGACGGCCAACGCTGGACCAGGTCCGCCACGAGGCCGAGCAGCGTGGCGTTGGTGCGGAACCATGCAAGGGTCGCCTCGGGCAGCGCCATCGCGTCGACGGCGTCCTCGGGCAAGACCAGCCAGCCGTCGGGAGCGTCGAGCGGTGCGCCTTCGCCGATCCAACTGACCTGCTTGAAGACGCGATAATCGCGCCACGTCTCGTCAGCACCCGGCGTCAACACACGGCACTGCTTGGCCAGTTCAGGTCGGTCTTGCAAGGTCACGACCACGCGGTCGTGGCGTCCGGTCGGGCTGCGTGGTCGAGCGAGACCTTTCCATGCCTCGGCCAACCCTTGGACCGCATCAGAGGCGGCCAGGGCACGCGCGGCATCGACGGTGTCCCAGCGTGATTCTGGGTTTTGGATGGGCGTGAGCAAGGCCAAGCGTTCACGCGAAGCCGCGCAAGCAGCGTGTTGACGAATGTCTTCGATGAGTTGCGCGTGCAACTTCTCCGCCTCGCGGGTCGCGAGGAAACCGCCGTCGTCGCCGCTGGCAGCGCGCGCAAGGGCCAATGCGCGCTTCGGAGAAACGCCGTTGACCGACGCAATGCGTGAGATATCACCGGACTGCAGTGCGGCCATCGCGGCGTCTTCGCCGTCGAAGTGCTCGCGGAGCTTGTCGGCCAGCTTTTGTCCGAGACCAGGGACCCGTTCAAGCGCCATCATGGGCAAAAATCCACGTCAACGGTTCTTGAGGTTGCCCTTCCTGAGCAGCATGGTCACCGATTTCGTCTCGTGGTGAAGGACGCCCACCTCGACGAACTCGAACCGCGCATGAAAGCGCATTGAGCCGGGGTTTGGAGGATTCAGATTCACTTCTGCGGCGATTGGAACGTGGTGTTCGGTCGAGTACGACACGACCGCTCGATACAAGGCGGCCCCAAGGCCTTGGTTCCTTGAATCGGTGGCGACGGCCACCCGATCGACGTAGATGAAGCCGTCATACCTCGCGTTGAACCACGCGTAGTTCAGGCTTCCATAGTCGGCCTGAGGTGGGAGGCAGATGACGAATCCCAACAGCACGTCGTCAGAAAAGGCCCCGCGGGCGAAGGAAGACACGTTGAGGAGGTGCCCCATCTCGTCTTCGGATACCTTGCCCGTGCCGGGCAAGCCCTGCTCGTTGATCGACCACATGGCCTGCAGATGCTCGCGCGTCAAGTGGCGAATCTGCATGGCTGCGTGTGCACGGCCCGAGACTTGAATGGAACCCTTTGGGATGAATCAGGCGGCAAGGGTCTGGTTCCAGACCTCGCTCATTTCGTCGTGGTTGGTCCAGATGCCCTTGCGGTCGAACTCGATGTTTCCGTTGGCGTCGACGTAGAAGATGTGTGGAATGC
>DUHU01000232.1:0-15691 GCA_013330765.1 Candidatus Poseidoniaceae archaeon
GGTTATCAGCCGGGTGCTCCAACCGACTAAGCTACCCGCGCTTGGGCACGCCGCCGACCTGACCTGCCATCAAAAGGATGACGGTAAGGCTCTCACTCAAATTCAGAAGCGTCCATTTCGTTGAGCGTGATGTACGACGGCAACTGCATGGCCCGTTCAAAGGTCCGCCCGAGGACCACTTCGTCGAGTCGATCTCGGGTGCGAGCAATGGCGGTGAGGGGGAGCCGGATGGTCTCTCCGAGCTCGTACCGTTGTCGAACGCCGACGCGGAGGGTGACAACGAACCCCTTGTAGGTCCGCTTGACCTTGAGGAGCCCGGTGATGATGCCCACTTCGTTGCCCTGGTTGTCGAGGACGGCCCGGTCAAGCATCTCGTCAGGCGCGTAGAGTTGTTCGTCGATACGTACGGTGTTTCGCCACCTGCGCTGGAGTTCGCGCATGGACTTGGAGAGCCTGACTGATCCGTCGTCGTTGATGCTGTGGACGAGTTCCTTTGGGAGGGGGGCGAACTCTGCGGGTTTGCGCATGAATTCTCCCGCTACGTCGGTTTCAACCAGCAAGCGTACGGAGCGCACGCGTGATTCGTTGGGGTGGTGGCGCTCTCCAATGATGGTTCCCACCTTGGTGTCCTTGACGTACACGTCACGTTGCATCAGTTCCTGAATGTGATAGTCCGTTGGTGCCATCTTATCCCTTCCCGTTGCACCGCCTGTGATGAGGGGGACACTTAATGTCTTCGACGGATAATGTAACTGTTCAATTAGGAATAATCAGAAAAAAGGGACGTTTCAATTGAAAATCGCTGAGAATCGGCATGTCGCATAATCCATTTCGGTAACTGCGTGGAGGGCTCTCGGAAATTCGAATCAAGCAAAATTCCAATTGGGATGGGTGGAGAAAGGCGCGGGCTCAATGCCGTGATGGCGATCGTGGATCGGCCTGAAGGGTTCGGCCCGCTTGTATGTCCTTGAATTTCACTGAATTACCTTATTTTCCAATTGAAAAACGTCAAAAAACGGCACCGGCCGGGTCGGCGGTCTCATAGGGGCTACCCCACGTGGAGGGGCATGGACGTCGTGGACCTGCAGGGGTTGCATCCACGTTTCGCAGCCACGGTGCTGCTTCATGCGGCCCGCAAAGGGCATGCCGTGTGCGGTGTCACGCCTGCTGCGAGACGGTTGGCTGAGCAACGGGATGCGCTTGGTGCATCAACCCTGATCGAAGCCAAGACCGCAACGGTACACCTCATGGGGCCGGGGGACATGTTTCACTTGCGCGTGCAACGCGAAGGGCAGGTCTTGACCGTCGTTCCGTTGGACGTCATTCCGACCTTGACCTCAGGCCTTTGGCCCCAGCTTTCACTCGGGAGTCAAGCTCGTCCAGGGTGGTGGGTGGCAGAACATGACCTGGTCGATGCCCTCCTGGGACTGGCGTCGGTCCCGCTGCCCAGCGCGATGGTGACCCTGTGTGGCCGGAGACGTTGGCTGGCTTCCGAGCTGGCCCAGGAGGCCGACCTTCTGCAACGCCGTTGGGCTGAAGGGCAAGCGGGACGCTTCTCTGTCGGTGTCTTGGCGGAACCTCAGCGACCGCCCGTTCGGGTGGAGGCCGTGGCGGCAGTCGAGGACGAACCGGACTTGGGGCCCTTGCATGCTCTCTTGCTGAGGGGTCAACAGGAAGGATGGAGGCCTCAGATGACGATCAGGGAAGCGCTGATGCATCACTTGGCCCTGACGGGCGACGTGCTCACGTCCGCGTGAACAAGTCGGCTCCAAGCAAGGGCAGCAGCACGCTGGCGTCTCCCTCGACACAAACGTTGGGAGCTTCTGGTCGCATTTTCCCCCACGAAATCGCCTCACGGAGGCGTGCTCCCGAGAGGGAGCCGTCGTGTTCAGGAGCCGTGGTGATGTACACGGCAGCATCGAGACCGCCACGGTATTGGTTCCACCAGATGACGTGATGCTTTGAGATTCCGCCCCCTACCATCAGGGCGTTGGACGTCTCGACGTCCCAGGTCAGGTCGCTCATGACTTGCTCGTCGGCCAACGTGTCGATGTGGAAATCGCGGTATTTCTGCCTGAACATGAACAGTTGGGCCCCAATAGAGCCGTCGGTGATGCCGGGAATGCACACAGGAATGCGGTGCTTGGCCGCCCAATAGATCAGTGAATCGGGTGTTCCAATTTTCTCTCCCAAGGCCCAGACGAGGTGGACGGAACCAAATCCGAGCCAAGCGTCCGCGCCGGTCAATCCGGTGCTCTCCAGCCGTTCGTTACGGATCTCCTCCAGCGCCGGCATGACGACGGCCTCAATGATCTCCCCGTAGGACGAGGTCGGGACAATCACGTTGCCCAGCCGCATCAAATCGTGCTCACCAAGCTCGATGTCGTCCAACTCAAACGCACCGTGGTAGTAGGCCGCATGGGCGCGAGCAATGTCGTGATCCAAGGTCCCGCAGGTCGTGGAGACGACGTTGAACATCCTCCTGCGCAAGGCCTCGACAAAGAAGCCTCGAGTTCCTGTGGCGCACAGGCACGCGGGGAAGGACAACCAGTTCAGCATCTTTGCAGGGTCATGTTTGACCGCAAGGAGGTCACGTTCCATGTCCCCAAGGATGTCGCGGGCCTTCGCCAGTTTGGTGGCCGTGAATCCGCCTGCAGAAGCCATTTGATCGAGAAGTCCCTTCGGCGAGGTTGCCTTGGCGAAGTCGTAATCGGCCACGGGCACGTCGAATTGGTTTGGGTCGATGGCCATGCTACGGCCTCGTTCGTGCTTGTTTTCAATCAATCCCTGCGGCATCAAGCCTGTCGTTGATGAGCATCAGGCGGTCACGCAGCCGCGCAGCTTCCTCGAAATCAAGCGCCCGTGCGGCATCTTCCATGGCGGCCTTGATTTCCGATGCCAAGTCGGTAAGGGCTTCGGTCGAGGACGGCAATTCTCCTTGATTTTCCAATTGGAAATTTGAATTTTCAATTGCTTTCCGTTGCTCGGCGCCCGTGGCGTTGTTGCCAGGCAAAAAGGCCGAGGCCGGGCCGTCCGCCCGGCCACCCCGCTTCGCCACCAAGCGTTTTCCACCACGAGACGTGGTGGTCCCTTCGAGCAAGCCTTCCGATTCTTGGCCCATTTGGGGCAGGGCCTTGACGATGGTTTTGGGCACGATGCCACGCCGCTCGTTGTCCTCATGTTGGCGCTGACGACGTTCCAGCGTTTGCCGGATGGCTGCGGTCATCGCAGGCGACACGCTGTCGGCGTAAAGGAGGACGGACCCGCTTGCGTTGCGTGCTGCTCTCCCGATGGTTTGGAGCAAGGAACGCTCGTTTCGGAGGAAGCCCTGCCGGTCGGCATCAAAGATCGCCACAAGGCTGACCTCTGGTATGTCCAATCCTTCACGCAGCAAGTTGATTCCGACGATGACATCGATGAGGCCCAATCGAAGCGCGTTGATGATCTCGGTTCGTTCGATGGTGTCGATCTCAGAATGCAAATGGTGGGCCTTGACGCCCATGCGGTTGAGGTATGCCGCGACTTCTTCTGCGAATTTTATGGTCAGCACGGTCACCAATGTTCGCTCTCCACGGTCAATCCGGGCGTTGATCTCCGACAGCAGGTCTGCCACTTGGCCTTCCGTTGGTCGGACTTCGATGCCAGGATCGAGCAGGCCTGTGGGTCGAATTTCCATGCGCGGGACGTGTCCGATGGTCTGCAGCATCTCGTACATCGAGGGGGATCCCTTGATTTTCTTCGGCACGTCTGCGGGCCCAGCTCCGCCGTTCGAGGCGACATGGAGCAAGCCTTCGGGCACCGCCTGACCGGTCACTTCGCACAAATGGCGGAGTTCTCGTTCTCCTGGGGTTGCTGAGACGTAGACCATTTGTGGGACAAGCTGTTGGAATTCTGGGATTTTCAAAGGCCGGTTATCGGCTGCCGATGGCAGCCGGAAACCGTGTTCAATCAGGTTCACCTTGCGGGCTCGATCGCCGTGGTACATGCCGCCAACCTGTGGCAACGTCACGTGCGATTCGTCCATGATGACGAGGAAACGGGTTGGATCTCCGTGGAATTGCCTGGCACATGCAGCAAAAAAATCGAGCAGGCAATACGGACGTTCGCCCGCCTCTCGTCCATCGAAATGGCGTGAGTAATTTTCGATGGCCAAGCAGTGACCCACCTCTCGCAGCATCTCAAGGTCGTACTCCGTCCGTTGTTCCAGGCGGAGGCGCTTCACGGGTTCTTGCGTTTGATCGAAGTAACGGAGCCGGCCGTTGAGTTCAGCCTCGATGCGTTCGAGTGCAATCTCAAACCGTTCAGGGCTGGTCATGAAGAACTCCTTCGGGTGAATCCAAGCCTCTTCGAGCCCGTCCAACACCTCCCACGTGACCGGGTCGCACACGGATACGGCGATGACGCCATCGAAGTCGAATCGAATTCGAAGTGGATCGTCGCGGCTCGGCATCCACACGTCGAGCACCTCGCCACGCAAGCGGGCTTGGCCCCGTTCGAGGTCGGTGTTGGTCCGGGCGTACTGCAGCCCGACCAAGGCCCGCATCAGGTCCTGTGGCTCAATGGCCTGTCCCACGTGTACCCTGAGGTGGTGCTCAAGGAAGGTTTCAGGCGGGTTGAGGCCGTAAATACAGGACACGGAGGACACAATGACGCAATCTGGTCGTGAGACCAAACTTGCGACTGCGGAGAAGCGCTCCTGTTCAATCCGCTCGTTGATGGAGAGTTCCTTGTCGATGTACAGGTCCCGTTTGGGCAGGTAGGCTTCCGGTTGGTAGTAGTCGTAATGCGAGACGAAGTATTCAACCGCATTTTCGGGAAAATACCCTGCGATTTCGTGGTGCAATTGCCGAGCAAGCGTCTTGTTGTGAGAGATGATCAACGTTGGAAGGTTGAGCCGTTCGATGACGTTGGCCATCGCGAAGGTCTTGCCAGAGCCGGTCACGCCGAGCAACACGCATCGCTCTTGGCCTGCCTCGATTTGCTGGACAAGTTGCTCGATGGCCTCGGGTTGGTCGCCGGCCGGTGCGTGTTCGGAATGAAGGCGAAAGCGGCTGACGTCTGGGCTAAGGTGCTCCATTGAGGCGCCCTCAAGGGCACGGGAGAGGTCGAAGGGGTCCCGTTCCTGCAGGTCAACCTCGCCCACGTCGAGGTTGGCACGGGCCTCGAAGGACCCGTCGTCGTCCCATTCATCGACCACACTTCATGGCGGTCGGGCGTCGGTTTGAACCCTTGTGGGATTCAGGGAAGGTAGAGGCCACCGTTCACGTGGAGCACGGCGCCGGTCATGTAGGCGCTGTCTTTGCCGATCAGGAAGGACACGGCCCCTGCCATGTCCTCGGGCGAGCCCAGGCGCCGAAGGGGAACCTCCGCTTCTCGGGTTTGCCGTTTCTCAGGGGTGTCTGCTGCGAGCAGGTCCGTGTCGACGTAGCCGGGAGCGAGGACGTTGACCCGTTGCCCTCTCACCCCTGCATCCTGGGCCAAGGAGCGAGCCCATGCTTGCAAGGCTGCTTTGGACGCGCTGTAATCGGCGCCATGCGGAGAGCCCCGGGTGCCGAGTTGTGAGCCCACCACGACGATGCGGGCGTCATCCGCAAGATGGGGCTGCACCGCCGCCCAGACGAGGAATGCACCACGAAAATTGACGTCCATGGTCCGGTCGAGTTGCTTGAGATTGAGGTCTCCAGCGGGGACGCGGTCGTACCTGCCATGGTTCAGTACTAGGGCCTCTACGGTCCGGGCCATCCATGGGTGGCTGGCCAGCAAGGCCACTTCGTCCTCCGCTGCACAATCGATCTTGACCGCCAAGGCGTCACCACCCGATTCTCGGATGGCGTCCACGACAAACTCGGCCGGACGGGACGACGTCGTGTACGTGAGCAGGATGTCGAACCCGTCCTTCGCCAACCGTTTGCAGACCGCTGCACCGATGCCACGGCCTCCGCCGGTGACCAAGGCCACGGGACGGCTCACGCCTGTTCCTCCATGTGGCTGGAGAGGATGTCTGCGAGTTCAGGAGGTGTCCAGCCTTCGGGCTTCATGACCTTCCCGTCTTCACGTCGGAGGACCTTCCCGTCGACCAACTTGGCCATGTTGGAGCGATGGACCTCGGCAAAAGCCTCGTCGTACAGGTGGTGGAGCCCGTGGTTGATGACCGAACCTGCGAGGATGTAGCCAATGTCTGCGAGGGCATCGAGGACCTCGACAAGGTCTCCATCGGCCAAGGCCTGAGCGTACTCTTCGACCTCTTCGCGCAGCAGCTTCACCCGCAGTTCTGCGAGGTCATCGGGGCCAAGCCCGGGGGCCTCCAGCTTGGGGATTTCAAAGGCCTCGTTGAACTCCAGTAAAGCGGCCAACATTGGATTCATGGCCTGTAGCGAACCGCTGCGGCCCTTGAGCAATGCGCTCCAAGGCGCTGCTCAATCCAGCCCGCTTGGGGGTTCGGTGGCATAGCCCACGGCAAGCGCGGCGAGCAACACCCAGCCGGTCAGCATGGAGGCACGGAACAGCACCGTTTGGAAATCGTCGAAGCGTTCCATCCGCAACACCACGATGACGTTGGCCAGTGACATGCCGGCCGCCGCCGCGAGGAACCAGATGCTGTCAACCGGATCGGCGACCGCGAAGCAAGCAAACCACAACAGGGAGAGTTGGACCGTTGTTCGCGTCGTCGCACGTTCATCGAAGCGTGAAGGGAAGGAGTGGATGCCTTGCGCTTTGTCGCTCTCCACGTCCATGCGGGCGTAGTTGATGTCGAAAGCGGCGATCCAGAGGGCCACGCCGAGGGAAATCGGCAGGACGGTCGGCGCCCAGAGGAATTCGGTCCCCGTGGGGAACATGCCCGTGATGGCGGCCCAGCCGTGCACATCGGCCGCCACTGCCACCCAAGCGCCTGCAGGGGCCAGCCCCAAGCACAGCCCGAGCCAGAAGTGGCACAGCCACGTGAAGCGCTTCATGTAGGGATAGACGACGAAGGTCAGCACCGGCAGCCACGCCATCATCAGTGCCACGCGATTGAGCAAGCCTGCGCTGACGAGCAGCATGACAAGGAAGCCTGCGGCCAGCGACCATGCGGTCCTCAGGCTCATGCTTCCCGAGGCGAGGTGACGCCCTTGCGTGCGAGGGTTGGCGGCGTCGATGTCTCGGTCAATGATGCGGTTGAGGGCCATGGCCAAGCCCCGAGCGCCGACCGCGGCAAGCAAAATCCAGAGCAGGTCAATGCCCGGTTCGACGTTGAATTGCATCACGGCAACGAGGTAGCCGATCAGCACGAAGGGAAGGGAAAACAGGGTGTGCTCCACTTTGACGAATTCAAGCACGCTGCGGACGTCGATGTCAGGCCCCTCCGTCAGGGAAGTGCAGGTGTGGCGGCCATGAATGGTTCGCAAGTTCGGGGTGGGCGGCGACCTTCTCCAAGGTCTCAGGGCTGTGCAGCGTCACGGCAGGCCATCGCCGCACGCCGTGAGACTCTGAAGGGATCGGCGTGGTCGCGTCCCAGCACAGACGTGCTTTCGCTTCGTCGAAGGTGAGGCCACGGCCCACGTCGAAGCGGCAGAAGAATTGCCACAGCATCCTGCGTCGTGCTTTCGGGCCGTGCAAATCGAGGTCGTCGTCGGTGACGATAAGCCATCGCAAATTCTTTGCATGTTCCAATTGCCAAATTTGATTTCTCAATTGCTGAATCTTTTCTTGCCGGCCCTGCTCAAGCGCGTCGCCCTCCGACGTGACTTCGGATCCGGTCCGGGCCGAAGGTCGGCCTTCGATGGACACGCTCACCACGAGCATGCTGCTGCGCAGCAGCCGTGCGTCTTCGATACCGTCGAGCGCGAGTACGGCCGCGAGATCGTCTCCTGACCAGCCTGGGGCCTCGCCTTCTCCGCGGCGCCAGCCAGGGGTGTCCTGACGGAAGGAGCCAAGCAACGGCGAGTCTGAGGAACGCGGATCCGAACGTGGAATCGAGGTTGCGTCGATGATGACCTTGTCGTGGACGTTCTCGTAGGGGCTCGCCGCTTCGAGCGCGTCCGCCACCATGCCTTCGAGCACGAGCACGTCCTCCGCCGGGTCGACCTTGTCGTTGAGGTCGTCGAGGAAGCCTTCGAGGTCCTTTGGATCCCGGTCTGGATCGACCACGACCATGGATTTCAGGAACATCATCTGTCCTGCGCCCATCAGCCCGAGTGCGGTCTTGCGGCCTTGGCGAGCGTAGCGTTGCTTTGACGCGACGATGGCGAGGTTGTGGAAGCCGGTCTCCAGCGGCAGATGGACGCTCACGACGTCGCGGTGCTGGAAGCGAAGAACAGGACTGAATTGGCGTCCGATGGCCTCGCCGAGAAAACCGTCTTCCATGGGGGGCAAACCGACGATGGTGGCGGGGAGCATCGCGTCCTTTCGCCGGGTGACGGCGGTCACGTTCAGCACCGGGTAATGTCCGGTCAAAGAGTAGAATCCGTAGTGGTCGCCGAAGGGGCCTTCCACACGAAGGTCGGTGGGGTCCGTCCAGCCTTCGATGACGATGTCGGCTTCAGCAGGAATCCAGAGGTCTTGGGTGGCGGCCTTGGTCAGCGGCAGCCGGCGACGTCCGAGGATGCCCGCAAACTGGTACTCAGACAGGTTGTCTGGGAGCGGAGAAATCGCCGAGAAGATGAGTTCCGGCGGTCCTCCCAAGCAAATGGCGACGGGCATGCGCACACCGGCTGCTGCGTGGTCGGCGCCGTGCTTGTGGACTTGCCAGTGCAGTCCCGCCGCCTTCGGGCCGAAGATCTGTGACCTGTACATCCCGAGGTTGTGCTCGCCGCTCGCAAGGTCGCGCGTCACCACCAAGGGGAGCGTGATGTACGGTCCTCCGTCCATGGGCCACGTCGTGGGGATCGGGAGCTTGGTGAGGTCTGGGTCTTTGTCGACGATGCGTTGAACGCTTCCTCGGCGCTTGCGCTTCGGGGCGAAAGCCAGTGCGTCCATGGCCAAGGGCAAGGCTTCCCACGGCCGCTTCAGGTACCGTGGTACGTCCGGCTTCATCATCGCCACCATGCGGTCGCCGATGGCCGTCTCCGTCTCGACGCCCAAAGCCCGAAGCGTGCGGTCTTCGCTGCCAAAGAGGTTCATCACCAAGGGAATGTCGCTGATCGTCCCGTCGGGCAAGCGGGGTTGCTCAAAAATCACGGCAGGTCCGTCGTTCTTGACGAGCAGGTCTGCGATGGCTCCCGCTTCGTGAACCACGTCCACAGGACGAGGGATGCGAAGCACCTCGCCTCGGCTGTCGAGGTGGTCGACCCACCGCTTGAGCGTCCTCCATGCCACGTGCTCTTGTCTGTGGTTTTGCCTTTGGACCTTCGTGAAGGTCCGTGGATGGTCCAAACGGACCATTGATGGACTCTGTCCGCTCAAGACCACCCATGGGGGAAGCTTCCGCCGTCGACGTTGACCTCGTGGTCATCGGCGCAGGGCCGGGTGGCGGCTCCGCAGCGTTGCACGCTTCTCGGCTTGGATTGTCCGTGATGGTACTGGAGGCCGACGCGGAGATTGGAACCCCCGTCCATTGCGGTGAATGCCTGTCGCATCTCGCGACCGAGCAACTGGAGCTGGACCTTCCTGAGCACGTCATCGCCCTGGCGGTGGACGGTGTTCGGGTCATCTTCCCTGACGGTACAGCGAAGCTGTTGACCGAACCAGGTTACGTGCTTGAGAAGCACCTTTTCGAACGCTGGATCATGGAACAGGCCGAAGAGCGCGGTGCATCGATCCATTTGGGTCACCGCGTCATGAAAATGGAGCGAGAATACAACAGCGAAAATCAATTTTCCAATTGGCTTATCGAAGGGAGAGGCGACGCTTTCCCGCTTCGCTGCCGCGGCGTCATCGACGCCTCAGGCGTGCACGGGGCAGCCTCGAAGATCCTCGGCATGCCCGGGGACGTGGAGGTCATCGCCGGTGTCCAATACGAACTCAACGACGTCCCCAACGACGGATTCCTCGACTTCTACATTCAGCCTGAATACGCCCCGCACGGTTACGTGTGGATGATTCCCAAGGCGGGTGAGCGCGCGAATGTGGGGTTGGTCACCACGGACAAGAAAGGTGCCGTGAAGTATCTCGACCAGTTCATCGAAGATACCTACCTCGAGGGCAAACCGCACGTGAATCCTCCGTGGAGGAAAGAGGGCATGCGTGTTCGGCCCTTCGGCGGGACCATTCCGATTTCCGGGCCAAGGCCCAGCACGGTCGAGGACGGCTTGTTGCTGGTGGGTGATGCCGCAGGCTTCACGTCCCCGTTGTTCGAAGGCGGCACACACCTCGCCCTTTGGTCTGGTCGGGCCGCTGCCGAAACCTTTGCCGAGGCCATCGCCGCCGGTTCCCTAACCAAGACCAGCCTCGCTGGCTACCAACGACGTTGGAAAGGGACCTTCCCTCCCTATCACAAGATTCTCCGAGGCAAAACCGCCCTTTACGACTTAAGCGACGAAGAGATGTCCGCCATGGCGCGTTGCCTCCCAGAGGAACTCGGATCCATGTCGGCCTTGCAAAAGCTTGGGATTGGCCTAAAGATCCTCTTCAAGCGCCCTGCGTTGTTGACCAAGCGGGTCATTTCCGTGCTGCTTTCCTTTGGATATTCGCGGGCCAAGCACTTCGGCTGGTGAGCCTTGCTCGCGAGGCAAGGTTCACGACGTGAGCCTCCTCCATCGTGGCAATGGGGTGGTTCGCTCTCGGCCTCGGCCTTGCGGGCTGCCTCATGGTGCTGCTTCCGTGGCAACGTTGGTGGAAATCAGAAACCACTTCCCCGCTCCCCACCGTTGGCGTGGTGTTGGCATGGGTGCCGTTCTTCGTGCTGGTGTCCCGTTTCGTCGGCAACGACCTCAGCATCGCGGTGGTGAATGCTTCTGGCGGTGGTGACATGCCGCTCCTGTACAGGGTGGCTGCCACATGGTCTGCCCGAACGGGCCCCCTCTTGCTCTGGGCAGGCTTCACCGCCACGCTGGCATGGTGGTGGCGACGGCCGATGGAACGTGAATCCCAGTCCATGGCGGAACGGCGTGTTGGCTTGTTGGGCGGTTTTGCAGCGCTGCTGATGCTGCTCGCCATTCACCTGAAGCCCTTCGCCCCCACGCTTCCTGGGGCCCTTCCGGGTGAATTGAGTCCGCTTCTTCAAACCGATTTGATGGTGGTGCATCCACCTTTGGTGTTCCTTGCCTACGCCTTCTGCCTCTCCATCGCAGCGACCGCGGTGTCGTCGGTCGGTCAGGACGATGCCGGCTTGCTCGATCGGATGGTTCGGCAAGCACGTCCCGGCTTTTTCGTCACGACCCTTGCCATTGGCTTGGGTGGATTGTGGGCCTATTTGATCCTTGATTGGGGTGGTTACTGGGCTTGGGATCCTGTGGAGACGGCCTCCTTCCTTCCGTGGTTGGCGTTGGCGGTGCTTGCTCACCTGAGGACCGTTCCGAGGAAGGTGCCGCCCACCGTGCTGCGTGCTGTCGGTCTGACGACCGGGGCGCTCGCCTTGTTCGCCACCCTTGTAACCCGTGCAGGAGGTGCATGGGCTTCCTCCGTGCACACCTTCGTGGTGGATGCTGAGGGGAGCGCTCCCCCTGATGCGTTTGGGCGGATCGTGGCCTTGGCGATTGATGCGGGGCCCGGCATCGAGGTCATGTCGTACCTGCTGGTGCTCCTTGCTTTGGTGGGGTGGTGGTTGGCCGACGTGACGATCGCATCAGGGGCGCGGCGCTTGAGGCAAACCCCGATGGTGGACCTCGCCATTCCCATGCTGGTGCTGTTGGCCGTGCTTCTGGAAGCATTCACGGCTGAACCGTTGGCCTTGTTGGGCATGCAGGGCCTTCCTTGGCTCTGGGCTGTGGTGGTCTTTCTTCCAACGGCGATGGGAACCCGCCGAATCCATAGGGAAGCTGACGAGGCCGAGCGTCCCTTTGGACGTCCCTTTGGCCTCCCGCTCGATGTCCTTCTTGCCGTCCTCATCGCGGCCCTTGGTGGCGACGTTTTCCTGGCCATTTTGTGGCTCGCGCTCTTCGCTCCTCTTGCACACTCCACGTCCCCCACTGAGGCATGGCCTGCCGCAGTTGCGGGCGTAGGCCTCGCCCTTGCGGCCGCTTGGACCGACCTCACGGAGGTCGGTGTGGCTGTACTCATGCTGCTCCCCTTCCTGCTTCCTTGGTTGTTGGAAGGGGACGTGGAAGACGAGTCTCCAAAGGCGTCGCCTTTGGCGCGGTCGATGCTCAGGGCCTCGTTGTGGGCTGGAGCAGGGCTGTCTGGTCTGGTGTTGGTGCTGACGCTCGTCATCCTCCTCGGCTCGATCGACCAGATCCACTTCGCAGCCCACGAGGTCTACACCTCGGTGTTCATCGCCTCGGCTGCCGGGGCCTTTGTGCTGTACGGCACTCGCGATGAACCTCCGAAACGACGAGTAGGATTGCTCGGAGGAGTAGCGGTCTTCAGTGCCTTGGGACTCTGGCTTGCTCCAGGGTGGTGGGGTGGTGATGCCATGGAGGCGCTCAGCAGCCTTGTCCTTCGTGGGCATGTCGCATGGATCGTCCTTCCCGTGCTGCTCTTGGCCGTGCCCATCATCGTTCGTGAGCTTGGGCGAAAGGTTCGGGCTACGTCCTCCACACCAGTGTGGCGTCGAATTCCCGTGCAGGCTCACCTGATTCATCTCGGCTTGCTGTTGCTGCTTGTCGGGCACGTGTTCACGACGACCTTGGTGGACCGCGGTGACCCAATTCATCGAATCACGATGCTTCAGGACGAAGCCGTGACGGTCGACGGGTTGAGCTACACCTTCACCGAACTTACCTTGGTGCCTGAAGAGGACCTCAAGGTCGGAGACGGAGGCATCTTTGCCACCATTGAGGTGCACGACGGCGAGCGAAACCTTGGCACCGTTGAACCCGGGATGATTCGGTTTGATGCTTCTGGCTTCCCACGGTCCGAAGTGGACGTCTTGCGGCGATGGTCGGGCGATGTGGTGTTCATCTTCGATTACTCGCAAGCGGACACCCTCATGCCCCAAACCCTTGCAGAGGATGGAGAGGGCGTGGACGCAGTCCGCATCACGGTGTACCGCCTTCCTCAAAGCCACCTCGTCTGGCTTGGTTGGGGCTTGATGTTGCTCGGTATGGCCGCTCTTGGCCTTCGCAACGTGAGCCTGACGCGGCCTTCATCAGCGGCCGCTTGACTTATGAGGAAGGCTCCGGTGGCTCGGCGCACCGCAAGGTGGCAACATCATGGAAGAAGGCACCATCGTCCACGTTGACTACGAACTCTACGACGGCGCAACGGGCGACCTGATCGAGACGACCCGAGAATCCGTGGCTCAAGAGCACGAGACCCACCAAGAGGGCCGTGACTACACACCCTTGGTCTGCGTCGTCGGTTCTGGCAACCTCATTCCTGGTTTCGAAGCCGCCCTCCTCGAGGCGGACGCTGACGTCGAGATCGACATCACCATTCCTGCTGTGGATGCCTACGGCGAAAAAGACCCCGCCCTTGTGGAGACCATCAGCATCGACAAGCTCCTCAGGTCCGTTCGAGACCGTAACCAGCTCTACCTCGGCGCCCCTGTCAACATCGGCGGCCGCCAAGGTTACCTTTCCTACCTCGCAGCAGGCCGTGCTCGTATCGACTACAACGCACCGATGGCCGGCAAGGACCTGCGCTACAGCTTCAAGATCGTCAAGGTCGTTGAAGGACGCGAGGCCACCGTCGAAGCCCTGCTTCAATCCAACACCGGTCACAGCGACTTCGACGTCAGCTTCGACGGCGACGACGTCAGCATCGTGCTGCCGCAAACCATGCTTTTCGACACCAACGCGGCGATGATGAAGTTCCGCCTGGTGACCGCCCTCCGCGACGCCATGGACGACCTTGCCAAGGTCACCTTCCTCGAAGTTCACGAGCCCCGTGGCTTCGGAGTTCAAGAGGAAGACGACGAAGGTGAGGCTGCGGACGAAGACCTCTCCAGCCTCTCCGTCGCGGACCTCAAGGAACGCTGCAAGGCGGCTGGCCTGAAGGTCGGCGGCACCAAGGCGGCCCTCATTGAGCGCCTGCAGGCGGCTTCCAGCGAAGAAGAGTGAATCCTCCGGGCCAAGCCTCTTGAGGCAGGTCTGTGAGCCGGTGTTGAGGCGCATGGACGAGGTCGAGGCGCCTGAAGACCTCCAGAAAGACGGTGCTTTGCCGGACGAGGTGTATTCGCCTCTCGAATCCGTTGTGCTTTGGTCCCTGTTGGCAATCGGATGTGGTGTGGTCTTCGGACTGATCGTTGCTCCTGAAACCGTCTGGGACGAAGGTCTCGCACCCGTCGTGTGGGATCCGATTGTTGAGGATGCAAGCGACAGCGGTGATGCGGGGTACAACAGATGGAACACGGCCCTCTACACTGCCGGCCTGTTTGCCGCCGTGCTTGCGTTGCAGGCCCTCTTCCGCCGTTGGAGGCTTCCCAGCGATGACCTGATGCTTCTTGCCCTGACCTCTTGGGTGGTCCTCGCGCCGGTGCTCCGTGTGCTTGAGGACGCACACATGTTCCCGGACGGGCGCGACTTGCTCTACATCTCGCCGCTGATTCACCTGCATCTGGCCGGTTGGTTGGTGGGTGTCGGCTTTTTGGCCCACAGGTTGGACGTGGCCGTGGCCAGGGCCCAGCGACCCGCTTTGGTCGAACGAAGGGTCCACCATGCGCTGTTGTTTACCTTGCCTGTCCTTCTCGCAGGATTCTGGTCTTGGGTGCTTCGACCCATCCACGAGACCGACGTGGCGTTGGACCTTGCGCCGCTGGTCGGAAGCGCCCTTGTCGCCTTGGCTGCCGTGACCCTCATCCTGATGCGAACCACCCATGCGCCGGCCCTGACTCGGGGTCTGATGGCCTTTGGATGCGGTTCAGTCGTCCTCTCTTTGGGGTACTACGTTGCCCTCTCTCTCCATCTGTCCGAGGTCTATGTCGACGACCCCTACAACGCCATTGTCCTGTGGCCTTTGCTGGTCATCGTTGTCCTTCCTTGCTTGGTCGGTGTGGCGCTGCACCGCCTTGGGGCCTCGGACCTGCGTCACCTCCGTGCGAGCGGTTACGAGCCTGGCGTGCTCCCAGTAGGCATCAGCCTCAAGCAATGGGAGGATGATCCTGCTGCTTTCGAGGACCATCCCGTTGAGCGCTTGTCCAACCGCGCCATGCTCGCCTCGCCGCTCGTGATCCTGATGGTCGTGGGTCAACTTTCAGATGGCCTGGCCACCTTCCTCGGACTGGACGTCTTTGGGTATGGAGAGAAGCACGTGGCCAGCCAAGGCGTCATCGACATCGGTTCTCGCATCAACGAAAGCCTCGGGATCGACTTTGGCGTTGGAGCCTGGTTCTTTGCCGTCATCAAAATCGCATTGGTGAGCGCCATTGTGGTGTTGTTCAGCCGGATGCGAGTGGAACACCGACAGCAGCATCTGCGCGTGCTTGTGGTGTTGGCGGTCATGATTGTTGGATTGGCCCCCGGGCTTCGAGACGTGGGGCGGCTCATTCTCGACGTCTGACCGGATGGCGTCGGATGCTTGAAGCACACTTCTGTGCTCCCCGTGATTGAGGCAGCGACATGGACCGTCTTCCGAGCCGTTTTTCGCCCAACTCCGAGGAGGCCTCAGCACGTCGAGAGGCCAACCTTGCGCTGATTGAAGACCTTCGTGTTCGGCTCGACCAGGCGAGGGCCGGTGG
>DUHU01000232.1:15989-16270 GCA_013330765.1 Candidatus Poseidoniaceae archaeon
CTCGACCAGGCGAGGGCCGGTGGCAGCCCCCGCGCCGTGGAACGGCACCGTGCTCGCGACAAGATGCTCCCACGTGAGCGCATCGAAGCCATCATCGATCCAGGGACGGCCTTCCTTGAGACGTCGACACTGGCTGCAAACGGTCTCTACGACGACGGCGCCCCCAGCGCAGGCATCGTGACCGGGATTGGACTCGTTCATGGTCGAGAGTGCCTCTTCGTCGCCAACGACGCCACAGTGAAGGGTGGATCGTATTTCCCCATGACCGTCAAGAAGCACAT
>DUHU01000232.1:16565-16825 GCA_013330765.1 Candidatus Poseidoniaceae archaeon
CCCATGACCGTCAAGAAGCACATCCGTGCGCAAGTCATCGCGCATGAGAACCACTTGCCGTGCATTTACCTCGTTGATTCCGGGGGCGCCTTCCTGCCGATGCAGGACGAAGTCTTCCCTGACATCGGGCACTTCGGGCGAATTTTCCGGAACCAAGCGCGGATGTCGGCCGACGGCATCCCGCAAGTTGCTGCCGTGTTGGGCTCCTGCACGGCAGGTGGAGCGTACGTCCCTGCCATGTCCGATGAATCCATCATCGT
>DUHU01000232.1:17130-17584 GCA_013330765.1 Candidatus Poseidoniaceae archaeon
CGATGAATCCATCATCGTCAAGGGGAACGGGACCATCTTCCTTGCCGGACCTCCTTTGGTGAAAGCCGCTACTGGAGAAGAGGTGACCGCCGAAGACCTCGGCGGAGCCGACGTTCACACCGCGACGTCGGGTGTGGCCGACCACTACGCTGAGAACGAACAGGAAGCGCTCCGAAAGGTCCGCAACGTGATCGAAAACTTGGGGCCTCGAACCCTGGCTCCTGCCGCAGGGGCAGATTCTGAAGATCCACACTACGACCCTGAAGAGCTTCTCTCCATTGTGCCTGAGGACAACCGGACGCCAGTTGACGTGCGTGAACTCATCGCTCGTATCGTGGACGGTTCGCGTTTCCACGAATTCAAGCCCAGGTATGGGACTACGCTGGTATGCGGCTTTGCCCGGATTCATGGGCATCTGGTCGGGCTTGTCGCCAACAACGGCATCCTGTTTTCC
>DUHU01000225.1:0-285 GCA_013330765.1 Candidatus Poseidoniaceae archaeon
ATCCTGACCAGCGGGTGATGAAGTCCGTCCTGAGCACGTGCACCGGCGTTGGGCTCGAGGTCGAAGCGACCCGCGGTCTCCCTGTGATTGAGGTACTCCGTCAGCACGCCGTTTCGAATCAGCACCTTCTCCCTGGCGTCCACGCCTTCGTCGTCGATGGGGTAGGCACCATATCCACCGCGAAGGGTCGGATCGTCCACCACCGAGACGATGTCTGCTCCGATTTTTTGCCCAAGTCGCCCCTCAAGGCATGAGTCACCTGCAGCCACCAAATCGGCTTCGCAT
>DUHU01000225.1:588-4318 GCA_013330765.1 Candidatus Poseidoniaceae archaeon
CACCAAATCGGCTTCGCATGGATGGCCAAGCGCTTCATGGATGTAGACGCCCGTCAAATCGGGGTCCGCGATAAGCGGGAACCGTCCGGAGGGAGCAGCCGTCGCGCTGAGTTGACGAAGGGCTGCTTCTTTGCCGCGACGGCCGAGTTCACCAAGGTCGGCCGAAAGGATTGGGTTGGCCCCACCTTCACCACCGTGACGCGTTCTATAGGCAGCAACACGGTCACCTTCACGGGCCGTCACGGTGCAGTGAAGCAAGGCCCGCTGAAGGCTCCAAGCCCGATCCATGCCCTCGCTGGTCAGGAGTTCTGTGCGAAGGTGTTCGTCGCTCCACCCGGTGACCACCGAAGCGATGCGAGGATCATCCTTGCCTTCGTCTTCAACGGCCCGCATCGCGTCCAAGCGCGCATCAAGATCCAGATCTCGAACGTCACCGTCTGGTGTCCACACGATGCTGTCGGTGACCACTGGGACCTCGGCCAATTCGACCATTGGTTCCCCCGTTGGCCTGCGTGCAGCGACCGCACGGGCCACTCGGAGGGTTTCTTCGCCTTTGGCGTAGACCGAGTCCAAATCTGTCGTCGAATGCACGCCCCAAGCGCCATCTGCAAGCACCCGCAGGGTCACGCCGACGTCCTGAGCAGGTACGGCTGCGTCCATGGAACCGTCGCGCAAACGAACGGTATTGGAATCGCACGACATGGCGCGAAGCTCGACGTAGGTGGCCCCCAGGTTCGTCAAGCGGCCGAACATCGTCGAAGCGCGCTCGGCGTTGAGCCAGCGCTCGGCAGGTTGGCTTGCGTCCATCACCATGAGACGAACAGCACGTGGGACGGTGTTTAACCCTCGTGTTATGCAAGGAGGTCTGATTCCGCGACGAGGCCCAAAGCAAGATGCTCGAGGTCACCCTCCGCAGGCAAACCGAGGCGCAAGCGCCCTTGTCGGGTCATCGTGTGCGGTGCACAAGCCGTGAATCCAAACGAGGGGAAAAGGGATTCAAGCGAGGCCTGTTCAACCCCGATTCCGACCAACCAACCGCGCTCTGCCCCACGTTCCAATCCCACGGCACGGATGGCATCCCCGATGTGATGGCTCCCCGCCAAGCACCGCATCAATTCTGCACCCAACGTTCGACCGACGGCACGCCCACGCTCCCAACGTCGGCTGGCCATGGCGATCGCGGCCTCCAAATGCCGCTCGGAGACCAACACATCGGCTGCGAGGACGACGAATGTCCCCTCGGCCTCCACTGCATCAAGGGCCATGGCCAAAGCACGAGGGTCCTCAACCGGAGCGGCTTCCCATGCAAGGCAGGCGTGGGCCATGGTCCAAAGGGGGGATGCAGGCCTCATCAACGCTCCGACGTGCGTTCGCCCGGCAGCGGTTCATCGTCACGACGAGACCGTGGTGCAGGGGCGGGAGTGGACGCAAAGCGGGCAGCGTCGTCCATCATCCGCTGGACAAGGACGGGTCCCCACCCGCGCCATCCTTCGACGTCAGCCCGGAGCGACGGTGCCATACCTAGCAAATCCTCAGGCGTCCGGATGCCGACCTTGGCCAAACGGCGCGCGCGCTGGCGCCCGATGTGCCGAACCTTGACCAAGCGGAGCAGGTCGGCTCTGCAGCCATGCCGAACCCTGTGCCGAGATTCGTCGATGAGGGTCGAAAGGGATTGCAAGGCTGATGCATGGTCCTCATGAAACACGTCGTCAGTGGCCAAGACCGCTTCACTCGAAGCAAGCAGCCAGGCCATCAGATCGGTGCGGTGATGCAAATCGCCCGGAGCAACGTCATGCACGGCTTCGATTTGACGGAGGGTCTTCTCGTCGATCCAGGATTCAAGCAGCCACGCCGACTTGACCGTGGACAAATCGCGCTCTTGGAAGGGTTCGTCCACCAGGACTTCGTCCGTGACGTGTGCATACTTCTTCCAGAGCTCGGAATCACGTTCCATGTCCTTGCTCTTGAGCCACAAGCGAGCAAAATCATTGGTGGAAGCCGCCAAATGCAGCAAACTGAACACGGTCACGGGACCGTCGTCTCTGACCAAACGCCGGACGGCTCGACGTAGCCCCGTGCGCAGAACCGATGCAGAGGCGGGGTCCAGATAGAGCCGCGTCACGGCCTCGCCCATCGGCGTCGCCTCGTACCTCGTCGCCGGATCACGTACGTCTGAGACGGTGACGGTGGCTTGCGTCAGGGACGATGCGGAAGTGAAGCCGAATGAGGCTGGAGCAACACGCTGAGTGGACCTCGGAGAAGGAGCCCCTGAACCGCCTTCCCACAACAAATCGTCCCGGCCATGCGCAGGTGCGGCCCATACCGGCACGTCGTCGTCCCAGACCTCCTCCTCCGCCGGCGGCGCGCTAGGCACGTAAGCAGGATCTGGGTCCAACCTGCGAAGGAACCGTTCGTCGACCAACCAATCGAGGATGGTGCCGAGCCGTTGCAACAGTTCACCTGCAGGCCATTGGGTGGCGAGGAAGGTCCGCGAAAAGAACGACTCGATGTCGCCTCGATGTTCCAACCGCCCCGCAGCCACCGCCGAAAGAACGTGAATCCGCAGTGCTGCTTCGTTGGCCAACTTCGAGGTGACGTCTTCAACAGGACCGTGGAAATAGTGATCCGCGATGCGATCGGCCACCTCCCAACCGTCGGTTCCTTTGCACAAGACCCATGCCTCACCGAAGTCGTCGTAACGAGGGCGGCCTGCTCGTCCGAGCATCTGCCGAACTTCCATGACCGGCATCGGGCGGCTTGCCCCGTCATCGAAGCGTTTGACGTCCCGGACCAAAACGCGACGCGCCGGGAGGTTGACCCCTGCAGCGAGGGTCGGCGTGGCCACAATGCCGACAAGGTCGCCTTGCTTGAAGGCCGATTCAATCGCAGTGCGTTGGCCGTGCGTCAGGCCTGCATGATGGAAGGCCACGCCCCCAGAGACACACGTCCTGAGCGTTTCACCAAGGGTGGTTTGATCGGACCCTTCCAGCGAGGTGGCCAAGGTGCCGAGACGGGTCAAACGGGTCTGATCCTCCTTCTGCAAACGACGGCGAAACCGTTCTGAGAGGCGTTTGGCTTCCGAAACGGCTGAACGTCGGGTCGAGACAAAGATGAGGACTTGCCCTTGCTGGTCGGCGACGTCGTTCAGCACCGCCCATGTGGGATGAGAGGTGGGACCGAGCAGCTTCCGAGGCACCCGAAGTTCACCCTCGCCTTCGCCGTTGGTCTGAAGTTTCCGAGGCTCAAGATGCAAGTCGTACAGGGTGCTGTACTCCAACGCAACAGGGCGCCAATCCGAAGTGATCAATGCTGCGTCCAGCCAAGCAGCCAGATCTGGGGCGTTGCCAACGGTGGCGGACAGGGCGATGATCTGCGCATCAGGCCGCAAATGGCGCAAACGGGTGAGGTTGATTTCCAACGTTGGACCTCGACTGCTGTCGTTGAGCAGGTGAAACTCGTCCGCGACGACGACGCTGACGTTGGCCATGCGGTCCGAACGGGTGCGCATCAACGAGTCGAGTTTTTCTGAGGTGCAGACCAAGATGTCGCATTCGTCGATGAGGCGACGTTCGCCCGTGGCCTCACCGATGCCAAGGCCGACCGTCAGGCCCACGGCCGTTGCGAGTTCAAGCAGTTCTGCGTGTTTCTCGCTGGCCAGCGCCTTCAGGGGTACGATGTAGATGGCCCGGCTTCCTGGATGGGTGACAAGCAGCCTGTGGAGGATACCAAG
>DUHU01000004.1 GCA_013330765.1 Candidatus Poseidoniaceae archaeon
CTGGGCAAGGGGCTTCTGCAACGGGGGCTTCGGTCGACGCAGCAACCTTGGGAGCTCGCCCTGATTCGCTCGGGGCAGCCGCCGGCCGTCCGCTCCGTGGGCCAATGGCTCAGGCAGCAGCAGCCCAGCAACCTCGAATGGGTCTGGCGGGGATGCGCGCACCGACGTCTGCCGCACGCTCTCTGGCGCCCTCGGCGCCCGCACCCGTCGTCAAGGCCGTGAAGCAGGTCAAGACGCCTGTGTTGGCCCCAGCAGCCCCGATTCAAGCTCCAGTGGTTCCGCTTGGGGCCGGCCCTGAAGTCACGGCCGAAGAGGCCGTGGACGTCCCACCCGCCCTCGAGCCGACCGTCAGCGTGGAAGACAACGCGCTTCCAACCATGGTGGAAACGGTCGAGCCGACCCTCGATTCTGTCCTTGAGGAAGCTCACGAGGACGTCGCAGAGGCGGAGATGGAATCGATGCTCGATGAGGCGCCGGCTCAGGCCGTCGAGACGCCACTCCCCGCGCCTGTCGCCGCGCCCGTGAAACCCGGTGGAGACGTGTTCGGCGATCGCCCAATCCTCCAGCCGGTCCGCACCCTGCACGCGCTAGGTGCGCCGAGACCGACGGCTGAACTCAAGCCAGCGATGCCCGTTCTGTCCCCCGCCGGTAAGCTGTCTGTGCTGCAACCCGTCACCACGATGAAGGCACAGCAAATCGCACCTGTGGAACGGCTCGAACCCCTCGACGAGGATTGAGCAAGGGAACGAGCCATTCAAGGCCAAGAGGTCCATCTGGGACCATGCGAGCACGTCGTGCGGTCCTGCTCACCGTCCTGTTCGTCCTCGGGACCTTCGCTGCAACAGGGTCCGCTTCCCTCATCGATGGAGGCGAAATTCACCAAGGTCCAGATCCCGTTGTGATGTGGTTTTCATCCGGCGGTGACGAAGTTTTGACGCTTGACGGAGACGGCGTTTTCATGGCGCTGCGTTGGAACGGCGGCGCCTACCAAGTCTCACGTGCGGTCGATTTGAACGTGAGCGTGAACGCCGCACGCCTTGACCTTCAAGGATCACTGTTGGCCGTGGGTCACGCCAACGGCGCCCTCGTTCTGGACCTTGACACCGACGAAATCACGCGGGAAATAGCACTGCCTGACCCTGTTGATGAGTTGGATTGGGACGATGACGGCGACATTTGGGTGGTCCATAACGGAGGCCTTCGCCAAGCCATTGAGCACGAAACAGACGGTCCTTCCGGCACTCGGACCAGCGTGATGAACGCTGGGATTTGCTCTTTCCTGATCCTCGAGGACGGGCGCGTCCTCAACGGCGGCTTTGACGGCCGCCTACGGGTCCACAGCGACGAAGGAATTCAGGACCAAGACTTGTCGGGCCTTGGAGGAGCGCCTACGCAGCTCATCGAAGACGGCGAGTACGTTTGGGGCGGGTTGTCCAACGGGCGGGTCATCCGCTGGAATTCCACCACCTGGTCATCAGAACAAGTCGTAAGCGCCTCTGCACCGGTCACCTCCCTCTCGGTTGACGGCGATGGTGGCATGTGGGTTGGTCATCAGAACGGCGCCATCGTGCACCTTGACAGCACCCTTGTGTCCACCCAGGAGCATCAAACCACGGGTAAGTCTGTGTCCGTTATTCCCAAGGACGACGGGACCGTTCACTTGGTCAGCGTCACCTCCACCAGCACCCGCGTTCGTCTTCTCGACCTCGACGCGGACGGCGACGGTGTGGCTGATTCGGCCGATGATTTCCCCGACGATGCAGGCCAGACGGTGGACTCCGACGGCGACGGATACGGGGACAACACCGACCTTGCAGGCGGCGATCAATTTCCAAACGACCCCACGCAGTGGGCTGATCGTGACGGCGACGGCTACGGAGACGAGGCGGACGGAAACAACGGGGACAAGTTCCCGGACGACGGCAATCAGTGGGAGGATGCCGACGGGGACGGCGTAGGTGACAACCAAGCCGATCCCAACGGCGACGCCTTCCCAGAAGATCCAACGCAATGGTCCGACCGCGACCGCGACGGCTTTGGTGACGCACCAAATGGTGTCCGGCCTGACGGCTGTCCTGACGCCAACGGTTTCTCGTCAAACGACCGCCGAGGTTGTCCCGATCAGGACCTTGACGGCTGGTCGGATCCCGATGCAAATTGGTTGACGGCTCAGGGCGCCGATGCGTTCCCCACCGACCCAACACAATGGGTGGATTTGGACGGAGACGGCTTTGGTGACCATCCAGATGGCACCACGCCGGACGCATGCATCACGGCGAGTGGGTCCTCGCTCAGGGCTTTGGTGCCAGAACTTGGTGCCACGACCAGGTACGTCAGCGAGGCGCATTACGGCTGCCCAGACCTCGACGGTGACGGTTGGGCCGATGCTTCAGAGGTGGGCGAGGGGATGGCAGAGAATCCCGACGAGCACATGGACCTTGATGGCGATGGCGTGGGTTCCAACAACGATTACAACGACACAAACCCGCTGGTGATCGACATCGAGGATCACTGCTTGCTCAGTTTTGACGACCTGCGCGAGGTCTGCCTTGGATGGAGGAGCACGGAATACCAGGAGTACCTGTCGACGCTCAACGAAACCGAACGCAACCGGATGTCCTACAACTACTGGAATCAGAGCCTCTCTGGGTCGTCATCCAGCGGCGGATTGGACATGGGCTTGGTGGCGGAAGTCGGGATGGTTGCAGGAGGTATTTTTGTCGTCTGTTCCGTGGTCATTCTGCTGTTTGGATCCATGACAAAACGTGTGAAGCGGCCGTCCCAAGAGAAAAACTTCGGGTCCTTCGAATTCGACGAATCTGCCAACGAAGAAGCGTTGAGCGGGCAAGCGGGACTCTCCGCGACGGGCGGTCTTGTCGACGACCTCTGGGACGACGACGATGCACCACCTCCGACGGAGGCCGATGCGGCGGTTGAAGCAGCCGAAGACGCCCCTGAGGTGACGTCGATGGTCGAACAGGTCGTCCTTCAGTCGGGCGACGCTTCAGGGCCCTCAAGTGAACCGGAGACGGCCGTACCGCCTGAAACGACGGAGGTGCCTGGTGAAGATTCACCGGAGCGCGAAGCGCCTCCGGTGCCCGAAGGTGGGTTGCCGAACGGTTGGTCCATGGACCAATGGAAATGGTACGGGCACCAGTGGCTTGAGCAGAACAAGGAGTCTTGATCAGGACCAGCGGATCGGAAGGTCCGTACGAAGCTTGGCCAATTCCTCTCCTGAGTAGAGGGGCCGGCCGCCTTCCTTGACCGTGCTTTGGATGAGCCAAAGTACACCGTTCCAGGCGCTGCGTGTGGCGGTGATTTCGACGTCGCCTAGAGCGGCAACGCCCATGAGTTCGGCTTCGACGGTGGTGGAATCGAAGAGGGCCTTGACGAGATGGCGGGTCTCGAAGGCCACCTGAGGTGGCTTCCAACTCATCATGGTACTCACACCCTGAATGGAGCGAGGTTCAACCGCTCGACGAGGTGGTCCACATCGACGTCAGCCGTCGCTTTGGCACGCTCACGTAGCAGCTCAAGGCTCCCGTCCATGCGCGCCATGCGTTGGTGCCGGATGAGGTCAAGCAGGACCTCATTCACGCTCTTGTAACCGCCCAATGAGCGTAAGGTGTTCAGTTGTCTTCGTACTTCGTAGCTCACGCTTACGGAGGTCATTCCCTTCGCTGTCATCGTGCATCCCAGTGGTGGGTGCCCTCTCTGCGCTACTTAAGTCGCGCGAGAAGAGATTCCACCCAAGGGCGATTTTAGCACCCTTGGCGCTCAGCGGCGGCCTTGGGCCTCAAGGGAAACCCTCGACGGCTCCCTGACGCCAAATTCACGTCGCATGTCCTGGACGCGGCGATGGAATTCCCGCGCCAAGGTCCAGTATTCCAAGGACCCCGCTCCCGCTCCCGAGGATGTGGGTTTGTTGAGCAAGACGGTGGGGGCGCCCGACCAAGGCGCCTCGGCCACGTTCACCAAGCGGCGGATGGACGTGCTGAACAATTTGTTCGGGATGCTCAGCGCGACCTGATCGCACACGTGGCGGGACAGTTTGGAGCGAGCGTCGACCATGGTCATCACGACACCGAAGATCTTCAGGTTCCGGTTGATCCTCCGCTGAATCATCTTCACGGAATTCATCAGCATGCTGAACCCTTCCAGCGAGTAGTACTCTGCCTGCACCGGGACCATCACCCAGTTGGCTGCGCTCAAGGCGTTGATGGAAAGCAATCCAAGCGAGGGTGGTGTGTCGATGACGATGTAGTCGAAGTTGTCCACAATGGGGGCAATGGCTTCCTTCAGTCGCGTCTCACGACCAATCTTGTGGGACAATTCAATCTCCGCTCCAGAGAGGTGGATGTCGCTTGGGAGCAACCAGAGGTTTTCGGTGGTCAGGGTGGCTGGAGGGCGCCCTTTCTCGTTGCGCAGCATCCAGGCGTTCCTCATCGAGGCCGTCAGATCCTCGGGACCGATGAGGTATTCTTCCATCAGGGGCAATTCTTCACCAAGGTCGTTGGTCAGAAGGTCGTAAGCCGTCTTTTTGACACGCTTCTTCTCGATGCCAAACGACGTTGCGCAGTTCCCTTGTGGGTCCAAATCGATGAGCAACACCTTGGCCGGCGGGAGCCCCATTTTCTTGTGACCTCGGGCCAAAGCAGCGGCGAGGTTGACCGCCGTGGTGGTCTTCGCGCAACCGCCCTTCTGATTGGCGACCGCGATGACCATCTTGTAGGGGTCCATGGTTCCACTCCCGGGACAGAGGACTTCGGTCTTCCTCTATCAACCCCGGCCTTGTTCTGTTTCAGACGGGCTGAACTACAGGCACGGGAACTTCCGACAGAATCTTCCGGACGATGTGGCCACCGGTGATGCCTCGAATCTTGGCTTCAGGCTTCATGACGATCCTGTGGCTGATGACCTGCATGGCGACGCTCTTGATGTCGTCAGGCACCACGTAGGTCCGTCCGGCGATGGCGGCTGAGGCGCGCCCGGTCTTGAACAAGGCCTGTGACGCACGTGGCGAGGCGCCGTTGACCACGCGGTGGTCCTCACGCGTTCGCTGAACGATCTCGACGATGTAGGAAAGGATGGACGGGTCGACGTGAACACCTTCCAAGGCGCGTTGCATGGCGACGACCTTCTTTGGTTCCGTCACTTGGTCAACCTCGTGTTCGTCCTTTCCACGCATTTTGCGACGGGCGAGAATGGCCTTCTCTTCTGCACGGTCGGGGTATCCCATGCTCATTTTCATCAGGAAACGGTCCATTTGTGCTTCAGGAAGCGGGTAGGTCCCTTCTTGTTCGATGGGGTTCTGGGTGGCCAGCACGACGAAGGGAGCAGGAAGCTTGTGGGTGATGCCTTCGATGGTCACCTGCTTTTCTTCCATGGCCTCAAGCAGCGCAGCCTGGGTCTTGGGAGGGGCACGGTTGATCTCGTCCGCGAGGAGGATGTTGGAGAACAACGGACCTGCACGGAGTTTGAAATCCCCCGCTTTCTGGTCGTACATGTAGGTCCCCATGATGTCGGAGGGCAACAGGTCAGGCGTGAATTGAACACGCTTGAACTTGCATCCAAGCGCGCGAGCGAAGGTGTTGGCGAGCAGGGTCTTTGCCAAACCGGGGAAGTCCTCAAGCAGCATGTTGCCGTTGGAGAGGATGCCGACGCTCACGCGACGGAGGTTCTCTTCCTTTCCGATGATCACCTTTCCGACCTCGCTCATCAGGTCGTTTGCAATCTGGGAGACGGTGCTGATGATTTTCGCGGTGTTCGCGTCTGCTGCCTGCATCGTATCACCTATTCACTCTGGTAGGCTTGTCCATCCATATTTGAACGTGCTTGCGGGCGACATCACCCCTGCATCACTCAACGAGCCCAGAAATGGTTCTCTTTCCGATGCAGTCGCACGATTTCGTCGAGGATTTCTTGTTCGACGGCCGACAAATCCACTTTCCGTAGGCGCCGAGCGTGTGATTCCGGGACGTCGACGTAGAACTCGTCGCCTTCCTTGATGTGACGTCCAACCGTTGGCCCTTGGATGGCACACGCCACCTCATCGCCTTGATTCGCTTCCCGAACGTCTTCGCTGTCGCGGGTCCGGAGCGACTTCACCTGTCCAACTTGGGATCCGTCTGGGCGCATCAACCGCTGGCCGATGTGCACCCGGCCCCCAACCACACGGACGCCGATGATGGCTGGATCGCGGCCACGAAAGGTGTGGTTCTCGAGGTAGAGCAGCCGCCCTGGGTGCACCAAATCTTCGCGGGCAGCGGCTTCTGCCGCTGCTTTTGTTTCGTCCCGCCATGTTTCGATCTCCTCCATGATGTGGTAGATGATCTCCCCTGCAACGAACTTCACCGGAGCATCCTCGCCCGTAAGGCGGTCGGCGACTTCGCGGTTTGGAGCAATGGAAAAGCCTGCAATGATGCGATTGAGCGGGTCCTTGGCCGATTCTGCGGTAAGGATGTCTCGTTTGTTGACTGGACCGACGGTGGCCATGCGAATCGGGATGTCGAGCTGCCCCAGTTCGAAGGCGAGGGCCTCCAAACCTCCGATGGTGTCTGCTTTGATGACGACACCCTCCTCTTGGAGGTCGATGTCCACACGGCATTCTTCCTGGCAGGCGATCATCGCCGCTTCCAGGGCTTCCTCGTCCTTGGCCAGCCGCACAGTGGTGCCGGCAAGCGCGCGTTCGAGCCCTTGAGCGACGATCTTCACACCACAGGCTGCTTCGACGTGGTCGACGCTCTCCCAGCGATCGCCCGCGTCGCGCATTTCGGCCATCCCACGCGGGCGTTTCAGGCCCTTGATGCGGGTGGTGGTGGGGCCGTCGGACGTAGCGAAGACGATGCGGTCGCCCGTTCGAAGGACACCGCGAGAGAGGATGACGTCAATCGTTTTGCTCATCCCGATTTCGTCCTTCATCTCGAGGATCGTGCCTTCTGCGTCACCGAGGGTGTCGGTCAGACGGTCCTCGAGGAAGCGCTCAGCCAAACCGACGGTCACCGTCAGCAGGTCTTGCAAGCCTTCGCCCTCTTTGGCGGACATGGGGACCAAGGCCACATCGGTTCGGAAATCCTTGATTCGGTCGTAGCGTTCGAGGTTGAATCCATGCTCACCAAACATACCGACCATTTTCCAAAAACGGTCCTCAAAGAGCGCCTGAACGTCCTTGCGTTGTTCTTGGAACGAGGCGATGAAGGCACGCCCGCGCTCTGAGCGCCAGCCATGGAGCCGGTCCACCTTGTTTCCAGCCACGACGAAGGGCGTCCGCGTTCGCCGCAAGATCTCCAGGCTCTCAATGGTCTGAGGCTGAAGCCCTTCCATGATGTCCACCACGAGGATGGCGATGTCGGCCAATTGGCCGCCACGTGAGCGAAGCGAGGTGAAGGAGTGGTGGCCGGGCGTGTCGATGAAGAGCAGGCCTGGCGACTTGAAATCCCGGCCCCCCATCATCGCCGAGCAAGTGTCGTTGAGCACGCGGGCGGGAACCTCGGTGGCACCGATGTGTTGGGTGATGCCACCGGCTTCGCGATCCATCACCGAGGCTTGACGGTCCACCCCAATCGAGCGGACCAAATCAAGCAGGCTCGTTTTTCCGTGATCAACGTGCCCAAGCACGCTGACGATCGGTTGCCGATTTTCACCACGTAGCGGGGCTTCCTCTTCGGGGGCGGTAGGTTCCGCCTCGTCGGACATGCCCTCACCCCGGTCATTCGTAGACCCAGCGCTGGCCGTCTTGAGTCCACTCCATCAGGCCTTCAGGGAACCAGAGTGCCAACTCCGCAGCAGCGGTGTCTTCTCCGTCGGATCCGTGAATCATGTTGTAGCCCATGTCCATGCCGTAATCGCCACGGATGGTGCCAGGGTC
>DUHU01000031.1:0-4228 GCA_013330765.1 Candidatus Poseidoniaceae archaeon
CGCCGAAGCCAAGGCTGCGGCCGAAAAGAAAGCCAAGGCCAAGAAACCCACTTCACCCAAGGAAGCCAAGAAACAAGAGGAACTTGAACGCGTGAAAGAGCGTGCCAAGACCATCGATTTCAAGGTCCTCGGTGTGGCATCCACGACCGAACTCAAGGAGAAGGTCGAGAAGGGCGCCTCCACGCTGGAAGTCGCTGATGCCGAGGCCTTCGAAGAGCAAGGTTCAGCCACGATTTCCGACGCCAAGGGCAGCACCATGATCGCCTGGACCGGCAAGGACGGCAACGCCCTGACGGGCGTGAGCGGCGTGACCCGCGTCTTCGCGGCCGCTGCAACGCTGCGTGCGAAGGACGACCTTCAGGTCATCAAGGGCATTGGGCCTTTCATTGAGGAGAAGCTGAACGCGCTGGGCATCACGACCTACCGCCAAATTGCAAACATGACCGCGAAACTTGAGGACGAAGTCAACGTCGCCATCGAGTTCTTCCCCGGCCGCGTGAAGCGCGACCAGTGGGTGGCTCAGGCGAAGATTTTGCTCGGCATGGATGCGAAGTTGGATCAGAAGGCGCTGGAACAGGCCGAAGAACTGGAGCGCATCGCCCAGAAATCCGACGCGCTTGACTTCGACGTCCTCGGCGTGGCCAACGTGGCCGACGCGGACGACCTGCAACGCATCAAGGGCATTGGCCCCTTCATCGAGGACAAGCTCTACGCGTTGAGCATCTTTACCTTCAAGCAAGTCGGCAACATGACCCCGGAAGTCGAAGAGGCGGTCAACGTCGCCATCGAGTTCTTCCCAGGTCGCATCAAGCGCGATGAATGGGCTCGACAAGCGCGAGAATTTGCCGACGAATCGTAAAGGCTGATACGGAAATGAACGGTGGGCAAAGCAATGAGTAACACATTGGGTGACCGTGACATTCCTTTCGTGCTGATTGGCGTCAGCGCCGTAGCCGTCCTGCTGGTGACGTGGTTGGCCGGTTGGGCCTGGGCCCTTCTGGCCGTAGGAGCCATCGTTGGAGGTGGTTTCCTTTGGAGCCGTGTGCTTGGACGCGCTGAGCAGCCCACGCCTGAGTTGATGTCGGCCGATCCGGCCTTCATGCGTGGTGCAGGGACCTCGGAAGAGCCCTACGTCCTGCGCAGTTCACGCATGGTGTCTCCTGGTGGCATGGTGCAATCCGAGGAGATCATCCGCATCGCACACCTCGTCCCGGGAAGCCTCGTGCGCATCCGTGACGCCAACGAAGACGCCAACCTTGGGCGCTTCAGCGCCGTCACCACCGAGGGCGACGCACCGCCAAGCCTCGACCTCAAGGCCGACTTGGAGGGCAACATTGCCTTCCGTTTGGTGTTCAACGACAGCGCCCAGATGACGCTTGAAGGCGGCTCATGCACCTTTGACGGCCGCGTTGGTCGCGAAGAGGTTCGCGTGCATTGGGAAGCCCACCTCAAAGAGGACCGCGGTTATGTCGAAGCCCTTGCGGCGTTTGAGTCAAACCAAGTGCGCCGCACCGGCGAGCGTGCCTCCATCATGGCCCGCTACGATGCGGACATCACTGCTGCCGCCGAGTCGAAGGACAAGGACAAGCTCGAAGCCAAGGCTCGCGAAGCACGTGCTGAGGCTGAGGAGGCCATCGTTGAGGAGGAGCGCGTGGAGCGTGCCGCCCTCGACGAGCTGATGGCCACGTCCCGTGAGGCTGCCGCGGTTACGGCTTCCGAGGTTGAAGCCGAGATGGATGGCCTGATCGAAGCGGCGAAGGCCAAGCAGGTCGAACAGGAACTCATGCTGGAGGAAGCACGGGCCTTCGAGGAGGCCGAAGCGGCCGCCCGCGAGGAAGCCAAGGCGCTCAAGCAGGCCCAGAAAGCCCTCAAGCGCGCTGAGCGCCAAGCCGAGGCAGAAGCCGCGGCGGCCGAGGCCGGCGAAGATGCGCCGAGTGAGACCGAGGACGTCGACGAGTTGGCTGAGGAAACCCTCCGCGCCGACAAGGAAGAACGCATTGAGCGCGAGATCACCGAGCAGGACGAAGCCGATTCTGACGCCGCTGAGCCCGAGGCTGAATCCGAGGAGACGTCTGAACCCGAGGTGGCTGAGGCTGAAGACGAGCCTGCCGACGAACCGGAGCCGTCCGATGAGGCAGAGGAAGCAGCGCCAGAGGCGGCCGAAGAGGAACCTGAACCTGAGGCTGAAGCCGAGGAAGCAGCGCCTGAGCCGGCCGAAGAGGCATCTGAGCCAGAGGCTGAAGCAGAGGACGAGCCGGCCGACGAACCTGAGACCGAGGCCGATGATGCGGCCGACCCTACGCACGAATTGACCGACCTCAAGGGCGTTGGGCCCGCGATGGCGGCCAAACTCAACGCCGAGGGCGTCATGACCGTGGCCGACTTGGCCGGTCTCGACGACGAGGGCCGTGGACGCGTCGGTGACGCCGTCGGCGCGGCCAACAAGATTGACGCGTGGTGTGAACAAGCCACGCAGTGGACTGCATAGGTGAATCACGATGCGGGGTCAACGGTATCGGGCAATTCTGTTGTCCGTGCTGATGATTTCGCTGGCGCAGACCGCCTACATCAGCAGCCTCCAAGGCTGGGCCTATCCTTTGACGAACGCAACCTCTCCAATGAACAGCGCCGGGTGCGACACCGCAACCCTGGGCGCGAACGACCCGATGCACGTGGACGGCCTGAATGGCGATGACGCCTGGGCCGGGACCACCGCCTGTCCAAAGGCCACCATCGTCTCGGCGGTGGAAAACTCCAGCGGCGGTGACGAAGTCATCGTGCACGAAGGTCTGTACCATGAGAACATCACCATCGACAACAAGGACGATTTCATTCTTCGAGCCGCGACGGGTGAGCGCGTGGTGCTGGACGGCACCCGGAGCATCGCCGATGATTTCGGCGTGACGTGGTCCGCGGTCGACGGCGACGGCATTCAGGAGGTCACGTTGCCTGAGATGGGGTGGCAATTGTTCCTTGACTACGAGGAACAAGTTCCGGCGCGCTGGCCCAACGCCCAATTTTCCGATGAGACGGTGTTCAACCGGTCGTATTGGGCCGAAGGCACGCTGACGGGAAGCAACGACGCGTACACCCTTGGATGGTTCCAAGACGCGGGTCCAGAAGCAGGTGTGCACACCGGATTGAACGAGACCATCAACGCGACGGGGCTCGATCCTGTGGGCGCCATTGCGATCATGAACGTCGGTTCGTTCCGGAGTTTCAGCCGTGAAATCACGTCATGGAACGCAAGCACCGGTACCTTTGGTTACGACGGCTCGGGCATGACGTGGAAGACGAAGCACCATGCGTATTTCCTTGAAGGCAAGCGGGAATTGATCGACGTTGACGGCGAATGGTGGCTCAACGACAGCACCAACCGCCTGCATTACCGCCCTGTTTCCGGCACGAACGCCAACGACCTCGACCTCCGTGTGAAGGTCCAACCCTTCGCCATCACGGTGGAGAATTCCGACCGCGTGACCATCCAGGGCTTGGATTTCTTTGGCACCACCATCGACGTCAACTCTTGCGACGGGTGCGCCTTCACCAACGCCACAATGGAGTACCCAAGCACGTCCCGCCGTGGCCAAGGCATCGCTGGAGAATCGATGGACGATCGCTTCGTGACGCACTTCTACCGCAGCACGAACACCTTCGTTGATCGCATTTCGATGACGAACACCGACGGTGCGGCCATCGAATTCCACGGTTCTGGCGGGCAGTCCAACAACAACGTGATCAACAATTCTTACTTCCACGCCATCGACTGGTCCGCAGCTGACCAGAAGGGCCTGATGACCACCTTCTACGAAGGCGGCCGAGACATGACCTTCTCCAACAACACCGTTCACTTGACGGGTGCTTCATCGGTGCTGTCCATTGGTGATGCGCCTCAAGTCCTCTACAATGAGGTGTGGGACGTGGGCTACCTGCAGACCGACGGTGCCGTGGTGCAGATCATGCAAGGCGAGGCACCTGGTGCCGTGGTGGCGTACAATTGGATTCACGACGTCATCAAGTACGGCGCTCGCTTTGATGCCCCGATCAACGAGGTGGGTGAAGGTGCGAACGGAACCATGCACCACAACGTCATCTGGAACGCTGCGGGTGGCCTCATGGTCAAGGGCGACTACCACGACATCCACAACAACACCGTGTTCAATTCCACGGCAGACAAGAACGACATCATCTTCCTGACCGATGGCGGCATCAACAACAAGAATTCAAC
>DUHU01000031.1:4528-4876 GCA_013330765.1 Candidatus Poseidoniaceae archaeon
CGGCATCAACAACAAGAATTCAACGCTTCATCGAAACGCTGTCGATTCCGTCGCTGACCATCGTTCGGATGACGTCTTCGCCAATCCCTTGCCGAACGGTTCGCATTGGAACAACTGGAACGGCTACGTGGACGGCAGCAAAGGAACACTCATGGCGAGCAACGGCTACACATGCGCGATTTATTCCAATGATTCGTTGTATTGTTGGGGGAAGAACCACCAAGGACAATTGGGCATTGGAAGCACGAGCAGCCATGAAGTGACACCCCAATACGTCGATGTGGGGTCAGGTCGGACGGTGGCGAAGATTGATTCGAACGTTGCCGGGTCCTCTTGGATCAGTGGGAC
>DUHU01000217.1:0-2780 GCA_013330765.1 Candidatus Poseidoniaceae archaeon
GATGGATTTGAACCATCGATCTCCGGGTTATGAGCCCGACGGGATATCCAGACTACCCCACCTCGCTGAGCAGAACGCGCAACCCTCTCCATTTCAACCCACCGCAACGGCAGTCGAAGTGGTGGTGTGAAGAAGCGGGGCATTTTTGTCCCCCGAGGCCCACCGCCTCCCATGCGGAACGGTGTCCTGATGGTCCTTCTCATGCTCAGTGCGTCCCTTGCCGGATGCACCGGCTCCCCCGAAGCCGAAGGTGATGCAGACGGGGTCGACCTGCGCGTGTACTACGACGAAACATCGGGCGTCGTTGAACAAACGTGGCGAAACGGGCAACAGACCGGCAGCCAGACCGTCACGCTGACCTTCGATTTCGCTCGTGTGACGTCCACAGACGACCCTCTGGTGGCCTTTTTTGTCGTACCAGGCGACGGTCGAGATGAGATCGTCACCGACGCCAACCAGACCGCCAGCATCGACGTGGAATACGCGGCCCACGGCCTCTACGCCTTGACGTATGGCGCCCGAACCGAAAGCGGAGCTGAGGCCTCGGAGGACATCACTGTTCGAATTGACCTCCGGATCGACTGGCAGGACACGGGCACCACCAACCCCGACGACGCCTCCATTCCAGTGATGACCGACGGCACACAAGGCGTGGACAGGGTGGCCGTCACCTCCACCGTGGCCAACATCGGCAACGTCGGTGGCGTGTTCGGTCGTGCGGTGTCCGCCACTTGGGAATTGCTCGACGGCAGCGACGGATTGCGGGCCACAGGAACCGCTCAAATTGCGGACGGGCAAGAGGAGACCTGGGAAGGCTCCAGTGGGCCAGCCGAAGCGGACGAGGGCGATTGGGTGCTGCGCATTGGCTTGGACACGGACGACGAGAGCGTAAACGTGACCAGCGTCATCGACGTGCTTCATACCGAGACGGAAAGCCCGGCCCAGCCGTTCACCTCCGATCAGTCTTGAGTGAATAAAATCTGAACTGAAAGTGAAAGAGACGGCCACGTCTCGACATTTCATCCGATGGAGCACCTTACATGGCCCTCTCGGGGTCCATAGGTCCTTCATAGGTAGACGCCCATTCCTATGGCCAAGGAACGTGAACCCATGGCCACCAAATCAAAGCGAAGCGCGAGCAAGACGAAGAATGAAAGCACCGCCGAGGCCGATGGCCTTCTGATGGCGGAAGAACCGGAGGTCAAGATCGAAGAACTCCCAGGCGTCGGTCCTGCGACCGCCGAGAAGTTGCGTGAGGCAGGATTTGACGACCTTCTCGCCATCGCCGTCATGTCACCTTCCGAACTCGCCGAGCAGGCCGAACTTGGAGAGGCCGTTGCAGGGAAGATCATCGCCGGTGCCAAGACGATGGCCAACATCGGCGGTTTCGTGTCCGGGTCCGCCCTCCTCGACCGCCGCCGCGAAGTCCTGAAGCTCTCCGCGAAGGTCCAATCCATCGACGACCTTCTTGGAGGCGGCTTTGAAACTCAAGCACTCGTGGAAGTCTACGGCGCCTTTGGATCAGGAAAGACCCAGATCGGGCATCAACTGGCCGTGAATTGCACGCTTCCCATGTCCGAAGGTGGCCTTGACGGCGACATTTTCTACATCGATACGGAAGACACGTTCCGCCCAGAGCGCATCACCCAGATGGCACGTGGGCTTGGCTTGGATCCCGACGCCGTGCTCAGCCGCATCCACGTGGCTCGCGCGTACAACTCCGCCCACCAGATCCTCTTGGTGGACGAAATCAAGCGCCTCAGCCGAGGCATGAACGTGAAGCTGATCATCGTCGATTCGTTGACGAGCCACTTCCGTGCGGAATACGTTGGGCGTGGGATGCTTGCCGAGCGTCAGCAGAAGTTGAACCGCCACCTCAAGGAACTCAAGCAAACGGCCGACGTGAACAACGCCATCGTGTTGGTGACCAACCAGGTTCACTCCAAGCCTGACGCCATGTGGGGCGACCCCACCAAGCCCGTCGGCGGTCACGTGCTGGCTCACGCAAGCACCTTCCGCCTTTACCTGCGGAAGGCCAAGGGCGGCCGCCGGATCGCTCGCTTGGTCGACTCGCCGAACCTACCGGACGGCGAATGCATCTACCAGGTGACCGAAGAAGGCCTCCGCGACTGAGCGGCGTCCACAAGGACCCCGGGAAAGGGGCTTCATCCCCTTTCCATGCGGCGGCATCTTCAAGCCTGCTTGGAGGAGCATCAGGCCGATGCGCCATCTCATTGAACGGGTCTTGGAATTGACCGAGGAAGAACAGGCTGCACCCGTCGAAGCCCCCGCTCCAGTGGAAGGGCATGCGACGGACGAGGAGCTGCGTTCCCTGCTCGAGTCCCTGCAACCGAGGATCGGCGTGTACGGTGTCGGTGGAGCAGGTTGCAATGCAGCCAATCGCTTGTTCGACGAAGGTTTGTTCCAGAACACCTACGTGACGGGCTACGCCATCAACACCGACGCTCAAGCCTTGCTGATGTCTTCTTTGGAACAGAAGGTGCTCATCGGCCGCACGGCCCGTGGCCGTGGTGCAGGCGGCGATCCCACCAAGGGAGAAGCAGCGGCCCTCGAATCAGAAATGGCCCTCCGTCAAATCACCAGCGACACGCAATTGGCCATCATCACGGCAGGCATGGGTGGAGGCTCTGGGACCGGTGCTGCAGGGCACGTGGCCCGGTTGGCAAAGCAACAAGGCGCCCTGACAATCGCCGTGGTCACCTACCCCTTCAACTCGGAAGGAAAACTGCGCCAACAGAATGCTGAATGGGGCCTTGAAC
>DUHU01000217.1:3087-3303 GCA_013330765.1 Candidatus Poseidoniaceae archaeon
GAATGCTGAATGGGGCCTTGAACGTCTACGAGAGTTTTGTGACACGATCATTGTCATCCCCAACGAACGGCTCTTGGAAATCGAAGACGTTCGCGACCTTCCCTTGGCCATGGCCTTCCGCGTCGGGGACGAACTTCTCGTCAGGTCGATCATTGGCGTGACGGAGTTGCTCACCATCGACGGCATGGTCAACCTCGACTTTGAGGACTTACGCGC
>DUHU01000217.1:3632-3907 GCA_013330765.1 Candidatus Poseidoniaceae archaeon
GTCGTGCAATCTGGACACGGGGTTGCGATGATCGGACTTGGATCTGCCAGCGGAGCCGGCCGTGCCGAAGCCGCGACCCAAGAAGCACTCCATTCGCCCCTGTTGGACCTTGACGTCTCGGACGCTCGGGGAGCGCTGATCAACGTCGTTGGCGGTCCTGACCTCACCCTCGGTGAGGCCGAACGCTGTGCAGAGATGATTCAGCAACAGGTGGCGCCAACGGCTCGAATCATCTGGGGCGCTGCGGTGGATGAATCGCTTGGCGACGAATTGCG
>DUHU01000217.1:4198-5189 GCA_013330765.1 Candidatus Poseidoniaceae archaeon
TGCGGTGGATGAATCGCTTGGGGACGAATTGCGTGTCATGCTCGTGCTGACCGGTGTCAAATCTGAACAGATTCACGGCTCCAACGAGACCCAGCAACTGAAGGCACTGAAACATCGCAACATCGAGTTCGTCAATTGAACACGACGATGGTCTCGGAGGAATCGACGTTGCGCGTGGCTTTGACCGGTGCTCCCGGCACTGGGAAAACCACGATTTCCGCACTTCTGGAAGGTCACTACAACGTGCAGGCAGTGCGTGATTTGGCCGACGCCTGCGGCGCCCTTGGGCCGGTGGAAGACGACGGCGCCCACCCCATCGACGTCCTCCATCTCGTCCGCCACATGGCCAACATGGACGGCGACATGCTGGTTGAAGGCCACCTGAGCCATTTTCTGGCCCCCGATGCCGTCGTGGTGCTTCGTTGCTCTCCGGTTCAGCTTCAAGCGCGACTCATGTCAAGGGGATACAGCGATACAAAAGTCACCGCCAACGTGGAGTGGGAATTGCTTGGAGGCGTTCACGCAGAGCTTCAGGACGCGGGGATTGACGTGCCCTTGCTGGAACTGGACACGTCCTCATCACACCCCGAAGCATTGGCCCAAGCCATCCTTGCCTGGCGAGAAGGGGGCTATGCTCAGTCCGTCGGGCCACACATCGACTGGCTGGCGGACCCGGGGCACCTCCCATCTTGAGGGGTGGAGGCGGTTTCAGACCGATGCGCTCATGTGGCGACTTGCCCGACACGGCACATGGCCTTGGAGCAACTCCGCAGCAAATGGGAACGCGCCATGCCACCGCTCATTCGTCGGCTTGACGGTGTTTCGGTCGATGCGCTGACCTGGTCCGCCCTGCCCGTTGGCGTGGGAGGTGCCTACCTCATGGCCACCGCCACCAACGATCAGCAAGGTGCTTGGATGCTTGTTGGAGGGGCCGTGCTGATGGCCCTGGCCATGCTGATTGACGGGCTCGACGGAGCCGTGGCTCGCGCCC
>DUHU01000217.1:5491-7931 GCA_013330765.1 Candidatus Poseidoniaceae archaeon
GGAGCCGTGGCTCGCGCCCGTGGGGTCGTCAGCCGCTGGGGGGACATGCTCGACCACACCATTGACCGACTCCTCGACGCCACATGGGTGCTCGCACTGGCGCTCAATCCAGCGTTTTGTGGTCAACCCTCGCTCGGGTGGACGGCCGCGTGGTTCACGTTGCTTGGCTCGTACATGGGCACCCAAGCTCAAGCGGTGACGGGATTGCGAAATTACCGAGGTTTCAGCCGCGCTGACCGCATGGTGCTCACGTTGGTCAGTCTCGTGCTGACCGCGGTGCTGATTCCCTTCGATGCCGCGGTATTCGGCACCGTTGACCTTCTTGGCGGGGTGCCGATCTCGGCCATGAGCATCATGGTCATGGTGTCCATGCTTGGCGGCGTGTGGACCTTCCTGACTCGCTTCCGTCAAGCCGCCGGTGATGTGCGCCGAATGGATGCCGAAGACCCCCTTCCTCAGCCCGGCGCCTCGGAGGAATGAAGCGGGTCCAAGGTCGCCCCATTTCTTGTGATGGAATGAGAAGCCCTCATAACCACCGAGTGGCACGTTTCAGCGATGGGTGGCGACATGCATTTGAGAAACCGTTCCGCAACGGCCTCAGGATTGGTCCTGTTGTTCTTGACGTCGACGCTTTTGGTGGTCTCGCCTTCCGCGATGGCTGACCCGAACGTCGACCAGATGTCGTGGTATCAGGCACAAGGCCTCACGGCCATGTTTGACCCCCAAACCGAGGTGACCACCATCTCGTGGGAAAACATCGACGAATTCGACAACAGGATGGCGGAATTGTTGGACGCCACTTACTCGGTGTACCGCTATGAGGGGGAGCTGAACGCCAACACGCTCGCGCAAGCGGATTTGGTGGCGACCGTCGAGGCCTGCGCCGACACCGTCGGTGGCGGCGGCGGCACGAACTACCTCAACTGCCGCGCCTCGTCCACGCACCCCGGGCACGTCGTGGAATACCCCGTTCCTCCCGGCGAAAATGCGTTCGTGAATTACACCGTGACGACCCAAATGGGCAACGGAACCGTGTACGCGATGTTCATGCCCGGCGATTCGGTCACCGTTGGAACCGGTGTCGAGGAATCCACCCAAGGAATCCGCACGCCCTACAACCTGGTCGGATCCTTCGACCGGATGAGCTCCACCACAAGCTTGGCTTGGGTTCCCTTCCACATCCTTCCTGGCGGCGACGTGATTCCGACCGAAGGGCCGGACTCGGCGTCCATCCTCGTGTACCGTTCGGAAGACGTCCCCATCACCCGCTCGAACGTCACGACGATGCTCATGACCGGTCAAGCGCAACTGATTGCGAACCTCAGTGCCGAGGAGCAGACCCTCGACCTGACCATCGCTTCAGGAACCCAACGTTCCGCATATTACGCGGTGTCCTACTACCTGCCGAACTGGAACGGGCCGGGGCAGGACTACGTCGACCTTCGGTTCCTTTCCAGCAACGCGATGACCGATTCCATCCTTGAAGACAACACGCCACCCGCAGCGCCGGTGGGCGTCAGCGCCAATTTCCAATCCAGCCAAGAAAACGGGTCCGCCGTCACATGGGTGTATTGGGAAGACGCCCTTGGGGAAACGGGTGAAGCGTACCAGATTTACATGTCTGGAAACAGTTTCTCGACCATCACCGATCCGAACGTGACCCTTGTTGGGACGGTGCAGGAAGGCGTCGAAGCCTTTGCCTACACGCTCCCAGCCGGGCGCTTTGGGTCTGCGCATTATTGCGTGGTCACCGTGGATTCATTCGGCGTCTTTGACGCGAGCACCAATTCACTGAGCTGCACGGGCGCGGTCTACGAGGACGCGTTCACCTCTTGGGTCAAGGAGCCCACCTTGGTGGAAGCCCAGTACCTTGGCGAGAGCATCACGCAGGTCACGTGTGTGGATCAACTCGGCATCTCCGGTGAGCGGTACCACATCTGGCATGCCAACGACCGCCTCAACGGTGCCGAATTCATCCAGAACCAGACCATCACATGGCTCGGAACCGTGGATGAAGGCGTCGGTGTGTTCAACGTCACCGTGCCCACAGGGCTGGACCGTGACGACTCGTTCTACTACGTCACCAGTGAGGCCCTCTACGGCCATCTGACTGGACCCGCGATGTACACCGGCTTGGTGCAGAACTACGCCGGACCCATCTACGAGGACACCAAATCGCCCCGGTCCCCTGACATCACCACGGTCGAAGTCTTCGGAGACCAATTGTTGGCCCGCATCACGTGGATCAACGAAGACACTGAATTTGGTGAGCAGTACTACATCTACCGGCACTTTGGCGACCCCTTTGCCGAGAGCGTGGTGTCCAACCTCACCGACGAAGGCTGGGAATACATGTTTGGCCCCATCCCCGAAGGAAACGGACTCACCCTGGTCAGCGACGCGGCCGTCGAGCCCGGGCTTGACCGAGAGGTCTACTACG
>DUHU01000252.1 GCA_013330765.1 Candidatus Poseidoniaceae archaeon
GGAGAGGCCTCGATGGTGTCCAACACCACGTGACCTCCTGCGGTGAACACTTCGATGTCGGGAATGGCGTCCGCGCGAATCTTGTCGACGAAGAATTTCACGTCAGCTCCGGCCACGAAGGCCTTGCCTGCGCCGTCGAGGACCATGGTATGCAGGCCTTCGGCCGCGTGCACCTTCGCTACGGCCTGACCAAGCTGTTCGATCACCGTCTCGTTGAGGGCGTTCATCGCCTCAGGACGGTTGATCGTGACGGTCGCAATGCCGTTTTCCATGTGCAGATCGACGTAACTGAAATCCCAGCCTTCGCCGTGTTCTGCTTGACGTGTAAAGAAGGCGGGAACCTCCCAACCCTCACCGGCCAGGTCCGCGTACGCGGCAGCCATACGATGAGCCTCGGCAAGGCCAACCCGGTTCATCAGCTCAAACGGCCCTTTGGCCCAGCGCAGGCCGACCTTCGCTCCCCGGTCCACGTCTTCCATGGAACAGACCCTCTCCTCGACGATCTGCGCGGCCACGCCGAAGACCACACCAAGCAATCGCTCGCTGACCGCGGCGTAGGCAGTGTCGTCGTAGGCAGTGTCGTCTTCGATGGGCCACATGTCACCTGCTTCGACCAAAGCGCGCAGGTTGCTCGCTCCGGTATAGCGAGGCGTGCCCAGTTGCTCGGCCAGGTAATCGGTGGAATGCAGGGCGATGGGCGGGCCGGTGAGGTTCATCAGCCCAAAGGGCCCGAGTCCGATGCGGAAGGCCTTGCAGGCGATGGCATCGATTTGTGCGGCGGTGGCGATGCCTTCTTCCAGCAGCAAGCAGGCCTCGTTGAGCCATGGCACGAAGAATCGGTTGACCACGAAACCCGGACGGTCGGCACAAACGATGACCACCTTGCCGAGGGTTTTGCAGTACTGGACGGTGCGTTCGACGGTTTCAGCGCTGGTCGTTTCGGCAGGAATGACCTCCACCAGGCGGTTTTTCGCAGGGTGATAGAAGAAGTGCAAACCGACAAATCGGTCTGGACGTCCTGTGGCCTCTGCGAGGGCGTTTACGGACAACGAGGACGTGTTGGAGGCAAGGATGGTGTGCGGTTCACACACGTCGTCAAGCGCCGAAAAGACGGCGGTTTTGACGTCGAAGTCTTCGAACACCGCTTCGATGACCAAGTCCGTTCCAGGCGCGGTGTTCTCTGTCCCGACCACGCCTTGGACGCGGCCCTTGATGGCGCTCACTTCTGCTTCGGAAAAGATGCGGCGCTCGACGGCTTCATCGAGGAATCCGGAGATGATGCCCTGTCCGCGATCGACCCAAGGTTGCTCTCTGTCCACCATTTGAACATCAAAGCCTTCTTGAGCGGACTTCTGGGCAATGCCAGAGCCCATGTTTCCTGCACCGATAATGGCGACGCGCTGAACAGGTTCCATGACCCTCCGAACCGAAGGCGATTCATCAATCCACGGACGGTCCGAGTCCTTCGGAATCAAGCCGGTCAAGGGCCGCGCCAAGCGCCTGTGCCTGTGCATCGAAGGAATAGCGCATCACGTGTGAGAGCAAGGCCGAATCCGCAGGCCGAGCGATGCGCTTCGCGCCTTTGTCGGTGCGCTGGACCCACGTGGCGTGAACATCACTGATCGCGTCCACCCACGCCTCAACGTCATCGACCGGAAGACGGGATTCAGGCGGAACCATCCCCCCGTGGTTGGGCATGTCCGCCACCAGCACAGGAAGTCCCGACGCCATGGCCTCCACCGGAGGATACCCGTATCCTTCGGCTGCTGAGGGGAACAACAAGACCTCACAGGCTTGGCGAAGGCGTTGAAGCTCCTCGTCATCGACCCGCCCCTGAAGCGTCAAACGGACGCCGGCCGAAGCCATGGATTGTGTCAGTGAGCGACGGCCTGCTTCGGTCTGGCCACCTCCAACGCGGACGAGATGGAGGTCGCTCCGGACATGCTCTGGACAGGCTGCAATCGCTTTGGCAAGGAAGCCCATCCGCTTGCGGGCGTGGTCGTTGCCCACCACAAGCAAGGCACAACCCTCCTCTGGAGGTTGCTCTTCTTTCGGAGCGTAGCGCTCGAGGCTGATGCCGGTCGGGACGTGCGCGACCGGTACCTTGGGAAACACCTCGCGGCAGCGTTCGGCCGTCGCCTCAGAGACACAAATGAGCAAATCCGCCCGCTTGAGGCCTCGGCGAAGGCGTCGAAGGTCAAGCCTGCGCACCAATCCACGTCGGCCGCTCCACTCCTTCATCGCGCCGTCAGCGAGCGGGATGATGCGTGGAGCGAGAATGAAGAGGTCGTGCACCACGACGGCTTTGGCCACGTTCCTTGGAACACGTCGTGGAACGAGATGCGCTTGCTCCTGATCGGTCACCAACAACACGTGACGACCGCCTTCCTTGGCGCGCTGCTTGAGGCGATGACGTACGCGACGAGGATGGAACCACCAGCGTCTGAACAAACGCCGAGGTGCTGAACCGCCAAGCGGGTGGTCCACTTCAGCGCTGAGGCCCCACCCCTCGACCTC
>DUHU01000028.1:0-245 GCA_013330765.1 Candidatus Poseidoniaceae archaeon
GCACTACGTCATGGGCGGCGTCCGTGTCGACCCTCTCACGCAAGAGTCCAGCGTCCCCGGTCTCTACGCCTGCGGCGAAGTCGCCTCAGGCCTGCACGGTGCAAACCGTCTCGGGGGCAATTCCCTGTCCGACTTGATCGTGTTTGGAAAGCGGGCCGGCGAACACGCCGCTCAGCGTGCACGCAACCTCGCTCCTCCTCCGATCGACGAAGACGAAGTCAAGGCTGCCATCGCCACGATGCTCG
>DUHU01000028.1:439-5342 GCA_013330765.1 Candidatus Poseidoniaceae archaeon
AACTCCCTGTCCGACCTGATCGTGTTCGGGAAGCGGGCCGGCGAACACGCCGCCCAGCGTGCCCGTAACCTTGCTCCACCGCCCATTGACGAAGACCAAGTCAAGGCTTCCATCGCCACGATGCTCGAACCGCTCGAGCGTGGCGAGGGCGAGAATCCCGGCTTCATCTACGACGAAATGCGCGACATGATGCAGGCCAAGGTCGGCATCATCCGTACCAAGGAGGAACTGGAAGAAGCCCTTGAGGATCTGAAGGCCTTCCGGGCCCGTGCCGATGCGTGTTTCCCCGGCACCGACCGCCGATACAACTCCGGCTGGCATCAAGCCCTCGACCTGATCAACATGGCCGACATTTCGACGGTGGCCGCCCTTGCGGCGTTGACCCGAGAAGAAAGCCGCGGCGGTCACACCCGTGACGATTTCCCCGTGCCCGACGAGGACCACTGGGGTCAACACCTCAACATCGTCTGGATGGACGACGGCGAAATCAAGATCCGACAGGAGCGCATCGAGCCCATTCGTCATGACCTTCAGGTCTCTCTTGACGAGGTCAAGGCGATGATCAAGGAACGCGCCGAAGAGCAAGGAGGTGGCAAGTGAATGTCCCTGAAAGGTCGAAAGCAAGCCTTCCGCGTCACACGCGGAGTCGGCGGCGACGCCGACATGCAAGACTACGAAATTGAGCTCGACGAAGGCATGGTCGTGCTCGACTGTGTGCACCGCATCCAGTACGAGCAAGAGCCAGAATTGGCGGTCCGCTGGAACTGCAAGGCCGGCAAGTGCGGCTCATGCTCGGCCGAGATCAACGGGCGACCTCGGCTCATGTGCATGACCCGAATGTCGGACGTGGTGAAGGAGACGCCGAAGGGTCAGCCGATTGAAATTCGGCCGATGAAGGCCTTCCCTCACATCAAGGACCTGGTCACCGACGTGTCGTGGAACTACGAAGTGGCCCAGCGTATCGCTCCCATCAGGGGACCTGAAGAGGCCAACTGGAAGTTCAACCAAACCGAGGCCCACCGCGTTCAACACTTCCGCGAGTGCATCGAGTGCTTCCTTTGCGTCAACACCTGCCACGTGCTTCGGGACCACCAAGAGTTCGACGCCTTTGCAGGTCCACGTAACCTTGTGCGTCTCGCGCAATACGAGATGCACCCCTTGGACTTGGAAGACCGCATTCCGGAGATTCGCAAGGAATTCGGTGTGGAGTACTGCAACATCACACGCTGCTGCACCGAAGTCTGTCCCGCTGGAATCCAGATCACCGATGACGCGATCATCCAACTGAAGGAACGTGTCGTCGACCGGTACTATGACCCGTTGCAGCGCATTTGGCGCGCCATCACGGGCAAGAAGGTCCGAATGTGAAAACAGGACGGCAACCCGACACGCCTAAACCGCTGACGGAGGGTCATCCATCATGCGGCGCGGCGTGGTTCTCCTCGCCGTGTTTGCATTCTTTCTGTTGCCGTTGTGTCCACCCTCGGCCGTGATGGGGTCCGACGAGGGCCGAACGGTCGAAGCATCAAGCCTTACGGCCCTCTTTTCGGGGTTTCAAGCAACGACGTCCTCCGACGTGTGGAATCAGACGCCTTGGGTTGATGTGGCCGTTCAGGGCCAGTTTGACTTGCTAACGGTGTTGGATTATGGTGACGTAGGTGTGCTCATCAACAACAACTCCGAAGCGAGCCGCACCATTGGATGGGCCTTTGTTGCGGCCCGAAACATCAGCGAGGACCGAGTTTTTGTGTTCAATGGCAGCGAGGTGCCGACCTCGGAGACCGTCAACAGGGAGGCCTTCCAAACGCATTTTGAAGACCCCTTCCGAGCGATGCTTCTGGACCGCAACACCTCGGATTCGCTGAATTATCTCGTGACGACAAAAGGCATCCCGCTCAGGGTTTCTGGTGGAAACCACAAGGCGAGTTTCGACCAAGAGATCTCCCTGGTGGGTGGGGCCTACAACCAAACCATCGGTGAAGACTGGTGGGACACGCACAGCTACGGGCCGTTGTCCGGTGGGCCGATGGAGCGCTTCAACCGAGACGATCAGGGGTTCTTCTTGGTCACCCGACTGACCGGATACACCGTTGAAACCGCCCTGGGGCTTATCGAGAAGGCCAACCAAAGCCTCGGCGAGCGCGGCATGCACGTGCTTGATCTTGCCACCAACCGCAACGATACTGGGTACAAATTCTGGAACGACGACCTCTATGTGGCCAACACCACGCTCAACCAAACGCATGGCATCGACGTGCTCTTTGACGAGACGTCGACCTTCCTGACCAACCTCTCCAACGTGATGGGGTATGCCTCGTGGGGCAGCAACGACGGAGCTTGGGCTGAGAATTTCCTGCCCAACCAAGGGTTCGAGACGGTGGATGCCTCCACCTCCAGCGGGCGAGCGTTCTGGGAGGCCAGCGCCGTGTCCCCGGGCGATGGCGAGGCCTTTGGCTGGTCGTGGAGCGACGTGAGCCGAGGGGGTTCAGGCGCCATGGCGCTTGATGTGGCCGCCAACTGCAGCCAGTTCCCTGGCAACGGGACGGTGGGTTTGCACGGAGAATTCTTCGACAACGAAGGGGGCGTCAACATCCCCTCTGGCGCCATGCCGGACCTCATCGATCGTGAGCCAGATCACGCGAGGGTGGAGCCCGACCTCGACTACGGGTCCTCCGGTCAGCCTTACCCTGGGTTGGACGACCGCTTCAAGCACAACTGGGGAGCCCGCTTCTCGGGCATGATCGACGTGCCCTGGACCGACAACTGGACCTTCCATTTGACCAGCGACGACGGTACAGAATTGTGGATTGACGGCGACAGCCTCGTCACCAACCACGGCATGCACGGTATGGTCGAGCGAACAGGGTGGGCGGACCTTGACGCCGGCCTCCACGACCTGCGTGTCGAGTTCTACCAAGGCGGCGGCCCGCACGGGCTGAAGTTGGCATGGTCGACGTCCAACCTGAGCAAGACCCCGATTCCGTCCAGTGCTTTCACGGTCGCCAACGGCTGGATGCCATCGGAGGACACCTTGGAACACCGGTGGTCCTTCGAGGACGGTTCGGGCACCACCGTCGCCGACGGCGTGGGTGACGCAGATTTGACCGCCTTCGGCATGAACGGGACAAATTGGCGCTCTTGTGTTGACGGAGGGTGCTTGTGGTTCGACGGCAGCGACGACTACCTCGACGTGGACGTCGAGGATTGGGACGGGAATTTCACCGTGAGCCAGTGGGTCTGGGCCAACACGACCGGGCTGCCGGATTATGCCACAACCTTCGCAGTGTCCAACAACGCCGGGGCCAACGCCTCGTTCCAACACGCTTCCTTCAACGGGGAATGGCGCTTGCACAACAACCAGACCCATGCCTTTGGTCCAATCGATGCGCAACGTTGGATGCACCTCGTGACCGTCTTCGATGCCGGCGAAGTGCGGCAATATTTCGACGGGGTGTTGGTGAACACCCACCAGCAACCTACCGGGGCCGTGAACGAGATTGAACGGTACCGCATGGGCGTGAACCGTGCCGGGAGCACCTACTTCGAAGGGATGATCGACGAGGTCAGTGTGTGGTCTTCGGCTTTGGCTGATTGGGAGATTACGGCCCTCCACCGTGCTATTTTGGGAACCTGTCAGCCGCTGTCCGTGGCCGGTGCTTCAGCGGCCAGCCTCAGCCAGACCTTCGACGTACCCGAGGGCCTGGAAGACCACGCGTGGTTGGCGCTGAGCCACGGACGTCGCTCTGGGACCGCACACGGATCCTTCCAAATGACGGTTGAAGGCCTCGACGCTCAAGGGCAGGTCCTCTCGAGCAACACCTCGGGTCAGCAGTCGACCACGACATCGTGGGATGACTCCTCGACTCGATTCCGACCGCACGCCGATGCGGTGCAGCTGCGCGTGACGGTCGAGTTGGACGTGGTTTCGACGTCGGTGGACGGTGCCTTGCACATTGACGACGTCCTGCTTCGGGCGATTCGCCCCTCCTTTGATTGGGTCAATGGAAGCATCGCTGAAACGGCGGTCTCCACCGGAGGCCGTTCTTTCTCATGGGGCACCGACTATGGGCAATCCTTGGTGGCTGACCTGCTGGAGGACGGAGTTTCGAGCGTGAAGGGGTATGTGTACGAACCCTACCTTACCGCCGTTGGGTCACCCTCCGTGTTGCTCGACGCGTACGCAACAGGGTACTCCATGGCGGAAGCCCACGCGATGGCCAACCTGCAGATCGGTTGGATGGGTGTCGTGGTGGGCGATCCGAAGATGGCCCCCTATGCCGATCGTTTCCACGACGTCCGATTGGTCGATGTCCGTACCCTTGGCAACGTGACGCAGGGCCTCAATTCAACCTTGGAATTGGTGGTGGAAAATCATGGCATGAGCGCCGCCGACGGGCGCATCGAAATCAGGGACATTCAGGGCTCAAACCTGCTTTCCAGCACCGACCTCACGATGCCTGTTGGCAACGCCGCTGGGTCCAGAATCGTCCTGCCGATCAACGTTTCAGTGGATCGAGGTGGCTGGATCGACGTTCAAATCCAATACTTGGCGGCGGAATCCCACGCAGAGGTGGCCACCGACGACAACCAGCTCCTGCACCGATTTTGGAGCAACGCACCCCCAGAGGTGCTCGACGTCAGATGCCTGGGTGAAACGGCCTACCGGGGTGACACGGTGATCTGTGAAGTTGAAGCCACCGACGACCTCAACGTCACCGGAGCCCGACTTTTGTGGTCGGTGCGCAACGACACGACCAACGTCTCCTCGCCTTGGGAAGAAATCACGTTGGGCAGCACCGATGAACGCCTGTGGTGGAGCAGCCTTTCCTTGCCGAAGGACGCCACGGTCATCCCAACGGGGTCGCTCGACCTTCGTGCCGTGGTCGTGGACGTCAGCCAAGCC
>DUHU01000028.1:5652-6742 GCA_013330765.1 Candidatus Poseidoniaceae archaeon
CGTGGACGTCAGCCAAGCCACAACCGTGCTTGAACAACGTGGGGCGTTGAACATCCTCAATGCTCCGAGCACGTGGTTTGGTCCGCATGTCGACGGCGTGGATGCATCCCCATGGTCGGGGGTCACGCTGCCTCCAGGCGTTCCTCTGAACGGCCTTCCTCGCGGCGCCACGTCCGAAGTCACGGCCTGCGTCTCAGACGTGGACCATGACCCGGTGGGCGAGGCTCCCACGCTCAGCATTTTGCGCAGGAACGGGGCCGAAGTCGAAGAATCCGAAGTCACCCATTTGGGTGAAGTGGACGTGAATCCAAGCCTTTCGTGCACCGCATGGAACGTGACCCTCCCCGCCGGGCTGCCGCTTGACGACCTGGATTATGCCGTCCACGTTGCGGATGAGGAACGTCTGCGTCGTCGATTCACGGTTGCAGACGAGGTGCCTCTGTTGACGCTCTCCCTCCAAGACGAGGGAGGAACGGAACTTGTGCGTGCTCGGGGTGACGGCTCCGAAGTCCTGCACATCACCTACCGTGACCTCGACGACCCCGGGACTGGAGCCGTCGGCGACCTCATCGTCACATGGCCGGGACAGGCTTCCCGCGTGTTGCCGCTTCAAATCATGGCGGGGGCTTTGCATGCCAACGTCACGCTTGACGCACCGATCAACCCGCTTGAGGAAGGTGACCTGCATGTGGAAGTGGACCTTGCAGGTGCGCATGGGGCCTCTGCCATGGCTTCCCTCGTGAGGGACGTGTTGTTGACGCCCCCGAGCATTGAATTGGCCGTGCTCTGCGACGAACGAGGCGCGGCCGAGGAACTTCGGTTTGGCATGGAGGTGTGGTTTGGGGCGCGGGTGATCAGCAGTCGCCCGCTTCAGGAAGCGGTGGTCACCATCGAACAGGAGGGTTGGCGTTCAACGGCTCCGTCATGGACCGCAGGGGAAACGGACACCGCTCCTTCCCCGTCATGCGCATCACAAATCCCTGACGATGAGCATGCAATGTGGTTCCGTCTTCGTCCCGATCGTGCCTTCGTCAACGGAGAAGCCAGCGTTGGGCTTCGGGCCACGGACATAGACGGCGCCAGCAGCCGC
>DUHU01000274.1 GCA_013330765.1 Candidatus Poseidoniaceae archaeon
TCCGACAATAGTCGGCAAGTCCCGTGACCACGGCGTCAACAAGGCATTCTGCATCGTTTTGCACGTGGGGCGCTTCCTCTGCCCCAAGCAGCGTGACCTTGGTCGAACCGAGGCAAAGGGCGTCGCTTGCGTTCGACGGCGTCCAGATGCATGCATGTGGGTCTTCGAGATCCACCGTCAACACCCCTTCTGCCCAAGCAGGAGCAAGGACGACCGTTCCGTCCGGCCACGCTGCCACCGAAGAACCGTCGAAAACAAGGTCGTCGTTTCCGCCCACCTGGTTGGCCAACAGGAAGGGCATGCCGAGCCGCTTGGCAGCGGTACGGGCCACCGTCACCCGGTCGTTGACCTTCGATTGATGGAAGGGAGAGGCAGAGAGGTTGACCGTCGCGGAAAGGGTCGCGTCCTGGCGGACAAAGGTGGCCAACTGAGCCACAGGGTCCACATCGTAGTCCATTGGCGTCAGGCCTGCGGCCTGCCAGGCGTCCTCACAGACGGTGATGCCAAGATCGAGGCCGCCTGCCCCGCGCACGAGACCTGGACGAGAGCCGGGGCGGAAGTAACGGGCTTCATCGAAGACGTCGTAGGTCGGCAGCAGCTGTTTCAGGGCGACCACCTTGCCGCGGAGCCCTTCACCGACAGCAAGCACGCCATTGGCGGGCGCGGTGTCCTTGTCCTGACCCGGGACGGGTGTCCCGATCAACATAGGAATCGCTGGATTGCAGCCTTCCGCTTTCTCGTAGGCCGCCCGAACAAATTCTGGCGACATCAAAAGGTCGCGAGGCGGGTACCCGGTGATGCCCAACTCGGTGGACACCGCCACGCTTGCGCCGGTTTCAGCTGCTTGTTCCACCAGAGACAACAAGCGTTCAGCATTGCCAGCAAGGTCCCCGACCGTTGGGTCGGCCTGAAGCAGGGCGATGCGCATGAGGCTCATTCCTCTCTCTCACACCCGCCTCATAGGGGTTGAGGCGACATCAACCGTACTTGCGGTCCACGCCATCGGAACCACGGTACCACCACGAGCCGTCGTTCGGATCGTGGTACCACCATACGCCGTCCGCCCCTTGGGTCCATCCGTCGGAGGAACCGCCCGTGGCCTCGGCGGTGGGCTCTGGTTGCTTGACGGTCGCAGACGCAGCGGTGGAGATGTGTGGGTCGTCGGTCATGACGGCCTCGTCGTCGTCGAATTCATCGTCGTGTTCGTCCTCAAACTCGTCGTCGAAACCGTCGTCCCAATCGTACTCGTCCCGGGAACCTTGCCTTGACGTGGCTCGGGCGATCAGCAACAAGAAGAGGGTCACAACCAGCAATCCGGCAAGACCGACCACGCCCCCAAGCAGTGGATCGACCGTCCCAAAGATGCGTTCGGTCAACTCGGCTTCTTGTTGGACGCGCACGTCCACCACCGGGCCGCTCGCGATGTCCCCGTTGGGGAGCACCACTTCGATCCACTGGGCGCCTGGAGATTCCGGCTTCCAATCGACCGCCACGGTGCCAACGGCGCCCTGGGCGACGGTGAGAGGTTGGGAACGAAGCAAGGTTCGGGTCCCGTCAAGTTGAACGATTTCAAAGCGGACGTCGACGTCACCGTCGAGGGAACCGACGTTTTCCACGGCCGCTTCCACCACCGTCTGATCGCCGGTGGTCAGCCCCAAACTGCCGTAGGTGACCGCGGTGGGGGCGATGTCGAATTCGGGACGGTACCACTCCATCGCCCAAGCGCCATCGGCGCCTGTTTGTCCTCTGGCGCTCAGCAGGTGAACCGCATCGTTCCCAGCAAAGTCACGTGCCTCAAGCGCCACGGCGACCGTCAAACGCTCTTCCAGCATGCCGGCGTCAAGACCGGAAAGGTCCATCGTTCCCTGAACTTCCAAGCGAAGACCGACGTTTTTGGCGGACAACAATTGCATCGGAACTCGACCGTCTCGGAGTTGATCTCCGGTCGCATCGTCAAACACCCACCACCTCATTTCGAGGGTGGTGTAATCCAAGCCTCCCTCTTCCTCAACAAGGAAGGTGACGTCGTAGGTGGTGGGCTCCAGGGCCCTCCCGGGAAGGGGTGAGATGACCTCGACCACGGCGGGTCCAAGACCGTCAACGACCATCCAACGGACGGCTGAAGCCTCGTCTGTGACGTCCCGGCCGCCTTCGGGAAGGCAGGCGACGCCCCACGTCAGAGGGAGGGTCCCGCCGTAACCTGGGGCGAACAATTCAGCGGTCCAGATGCCATTCTTGGCAACCACGCTGGTCGAACGACCGGCAAGCGACACCTCGACTTCGCAATCAAACACCGGAGCCTCCTCAGTCGCCGCGAATTGGAGGGCGCCAGACACTTCGAAGCGGCTTCCTGGCGTCAGACGAGCACCGTCGTCGAGCATGGTTCCCTGAGACAGCAGGAGCTCGACGTCCTCAGAGGGCATCTCGAGTTCTGCCGAGAAAGCCCAGGCTGCATCGTCGAAGCCCGCCTGTGCTTGGTTGCCGGCACGGTCGGTGAGGACCAGCCCCGGCACGCGGGTCAAGTCGCCGAGGTCCGGAGTGTACCACGCCAATTCGAAATCGATCTCGAGGGTCATTTCCTTCTCGAAGGGATGCGCATCGAGGACTTGACCGCGAATGCGGCAGGCGTCCACGATGACAAGGTCGGTCAACGACGTGCAGTTGCCGGTGTCCACGTCGTAGGCCACGGCCATCGGAGACGCGGGGCGGTCAAAGGCGAGATGGAATTCAACGGCAGCCAAATCGCTGAGGCCGTTCTGCTCTTCGAAATCGATGCTTGCACTGTAGAGCGTCCCGGGGTGAAGAACCGAACGCGGCCCCTCGTCGAGACGGAAGGCATCTTCGGGGATCATCGGCGATGCGTCGGCCCCAATTTCGTACATGAACAGGTGGTTGTACCGGTCCGATGTGCCTCCGTCTTCGAGCACATGGCCCGCTTCGTCCTCGCCGGTGATGTACACGGCCACGCGCTCTCCGTCCAACCCAGAACGATCGTCGAGCAGGAGGGTGTAGGCCCCCGTGGAGGCCGTCAGGTCGTTGGGAGGAAACAAGGCCACTGGATTATGTTCGCCTTCGTCGGGCCAACGGTCGCCGTTGGCGTCGTCGCGCCATTCGAACCACACCATGGCCTCAAGGTCGCTTGGGAGGAGGACGTAATCCATGACGTCAATTTCGAAGCGTTGTGTTCCTGAAGGCATGCGGTGATCGAAGGCTTCGATGTCCGTGCCGAGCACACGCGGCGCCATGGGGTCGATGGTGAACGTCCGATTGATCACCGAAATCGAACCGATGCCAAGGCCAGAGGTCGAGACGAGACGCACTTCCCACGTCACCGTGCCAAAGGTGAACGGAGCCACCGTGGGGAACACCAAGCTGGTGCTTTCCGGGGCGTCCTCCACGGCCACAAGGTCCTCGCCAAGCCACACTTGGATTTCTGCATCACCGGCCAGGAACGGTTCATCGTTGAGCGATGCTTCCTCCCAACCGAAATCGACGGTCACGTTCACCGGCGTGCCGGCGATGAGGTAGTTGACCGCTGAGGGAATGGTCCCACTGTCGTCCGTGAATTCAATTCCCTCCAAGACGAGGTCGTCGTCAAGCCCGGCAAAGCCATCGGTCCAGCGGTAGGTGGCGGGCATGGAGTACACGCCGTCGCTGTCGACCATGCGGAGGTCCAAGTCCACTGCGGCAGCGTCGTCCCAGAGCGAGGTCAAACGGAAGACCACTTGCACTTCGGTGGCCGTGCTGAAGCCGCCCATCCCAAGCCCTGTCTGCACGGTCACGGGTGCTTCAGGGTGAAGTTCAACCAAGCCGGCGTCCATGGAGAGGGACACCGGTTGACTTCCACCGAGTGGGAGGAACCAGGCGTCCTGCTGTGTGGCGGTTCCCACGTCGAGGCGGAGGGCGACGGCGCTGGCCTCATGCAGGAAGGTTGCGTTGAATTTGCGCCAAGCCGAGGAAGGGACCACTGGAGAAGCATCACCAGCGACCATGCTGGCGTCATGCACGGCGATCGAACTCACCGTGGTTGCGTCCAACAAAGTCAGGCGAATGCTGCCTTTGGTGCTCGCGAGGAAATCCAAGTCGAGGGTCCCGTCGCCCGTGCTGGAACGCGCGGTGTTGGCCGCCAGGAGGAGGGGGTCACTGCCGCTTGCCACCAAGGTCACGCTGGCGCTGCTGGGCGCGGACAGGGCCCCGAAGGTCACGTTTCCTGACGCGGTGACTTCGAATTCGACTTCGCGGTAGGAGATCCCCTGCTCGGGCAACGATGAACCACCAACGAGGGATTGTCGGAGGGTGTCGACTTGGTCTGGGTCAAGTTCGATGCGATGGGCGGGAGAAGGCGTAACGGAACTGTTGAGGACGGGAAGGCCGTTCACAAGCAGGGTCCATGCGCTGACGTTTCCGTTGGCAGAACGCACCGTGAGGCCGAGGTCAAGAAGTTCGGTCGGCACCCAGAACTCGGCCGCGGCTCGACCAGATGGATTCACGGTGACCGAAGTGGTGGTGCTCCCATCGATGAAACGGTCTTGCCACCCCCATGCTCCAATGCCCTGCAATGTCGTGGCAGGACCCCATTCGTCTCGACCGTCAAGGCCCAAATCGAGCCGGGGAGCC
>DUHU01000190.1 GCA_013330765.1 Candidatus Poseidoniaceae archaeon
CGGCGGGCATCGCTTGGCGGATCGCCGCCTCGAATTCACGCACGGTCTCGAAGTCCCGACGCAGGAATTCGCGCTTCTGAAGCACGACGCAAAGGTCGGTGTAGCATTGGAAGATGGCCTCACGGACGCTGTCTCCAGCGGCCAAGAGTTCGGCCGTGTAGGCGAACACTTCAGCGGCCTCTTCCATCAGCGTGGCTTGCTGCCGTCGCCGGTAGAGCACCAGGCCGACCGCGAGCGCAGCAACCAAGAGGACCACGAAGCCGACGAGCGTCCGGGCGGTGGACGAGGCCTCGTCGCTGTAGGCGTAACTTGGAGCGAACCCATCCGCTGCACTGGCTTGGAAATCGGCAAGCGTGGCGTCCGTCAGACGCTCTCCGCCAGCATTGAGCAGCACCAAGAGGGTCAATTCACCGAATTCAGAGGCATCACCGTAGGGTGGGTCGTGGTTGAAGGCAAAGTCTCGCTCGCCGTTGGAATCGGTGACCACGATGAGATTCAGGAGTTGACTGCTGCTTCCGTCCTGAACGACCCGGCTGCCGTTGGCGTACTCGAGGTACAACGAGAAGCCCACATCAGGAATCCCTTCGCCGGTGTCGTCGGCCGTGACGAGGATGCGCCCTGCAAAGTCCTCCTGCTCGTCTTCGACGATCTTGTCCATTTCCACGGTGATGGTCGCGTCCACCTTGATGAGGGCGAACGTGACCGCCGCGCCAGAATTGAGGTTTCGGCTGGTGTTGAGCCCGCTGGTGACGTGGAAGGGTTGCACACCGAGCGGATTCCACGAAGGCACCCGCAAGGTGATGCTGAAATTGCCGTCGTTCCATTGCACGCGTTCCAACGTGTAGCACGTCGGTGTGCTGGAAGCGGACGTGCAACCAGAACCGTTGCTGAGGGTCAGGTCGAGGTTTTCGAAGACCTCTCCTTCACCGCCCACTTCCGACACAGAGCCGGTCAACGTCAGGGTTCGCAAGGCATCGGAACGCACGGCGGTACGGTCGGTCACCGCATCGATGGTCACGACGACGTTGGCCCATACCGTACCCACGACCGAAGCGTCGGTGGGCCGATGTGCAAGTTCACCCTCGAAGCGAACCTCGAGGTCGTGTGCCCCGCGTGTAAGGTCCATACTGACCGGCACGGTGGCCACCCAAGAACCGTCTTCCAACGTGGTGGCGACCGTGACGAGGTTTCCGTCAAGGTACACCTGAACGTCCCGACCGGGCAAGCCCGCTTGCGCAGCATCATCGACGTCGTAGAGGCGACCCGAAATGCGCCACAAGTCACCGCGCGTCACTTCGTCGTCGCCGTCGAAGGTCATGCTGATGGCCGAGCGGTGGCTCAGGTAGAAACTCGCGTTCCCAGTGCCAGCGCGGTACCAACCTTGGGCATCGGCATCGGCCACCACGACGTGGTCCCCGAAGGTGAAGATGTCCGGAACGACCCAAGAATAGGTGAAGGTCCCGTCGGCAGCGGTGATCACTTCCCCGATGTTCACGCCTTCCACCTCAAGCATGACCATGTGGTCGGCCAGGCCAACGAGTTGGTTGTCCACCACTTGACCTGTGATCAGGACTTGGTCGGCAACCGCGATGACGTCGTCAAGATCGACCGTCACCAAAATCGGTGCGTAGACGTTCCATACGCCTGTGGCGTTGCTGGGCAAGTAGAGCACGTCGCCAACAAAGCGCACTTCCATTGGCGTTGGACCAAGCGTTTGGTCTGCAGGCACCGGATGAACCGCAGTGAAGGTCCCATTTTCGTCGGTGGTGACGTTCGTGAGGAAAGCACCGTCCAGCCACACCTCAACGGTGGCGTCGGCGATGGCTTCGTCCACTTGGCTCAGAAGCACGCCAGTGATGAGAATCGTGCTCTCACGGTCAACGTCGCCGCTGCCGCGCGTCAACAAAATCTTGCTTGGCATGCTGACGTTGAAGCCCACGTCGGTCTGGCTTGGCAAGTAGTACTCTGGGTTGGCCGGGTCGCCAACGCCGATGGGATCGACCCAATCTCGGCCGCCCTTGAACTGGACCGAAATCTGGTGGAGACCCGGGTCGGTGGAGGCCGGAAGCACGTAGGACAACAGGAAGCTGCCGTTGCTGGCGTCGGTTTCGACGCTTGAGACCGGCACGCCGTCAACCAGCAGGTGCACGATGGCAAGGGAGGGCGTGCCGTCCTTGGCCAGAGGCAGGCCAAGGTCGTCCAGCAGGGTGCCGCGAACGTCGAACGCGTCGCCGGCGACCAGGCTGACCGGTGCTTCAGTGATCACGATCTCCGTCGAGGCGAGCACCACAAAGCGAGTGGTCGTGTTGCTGCCAACCAATCCAGTGGTGCCCGACAAGCCGCCATACTCCGCCTTGAGCGTGGCTTCACCGACGCTGAGATTGGCCGGGAGCGTCATGACGTCTTGGGCCATGCCGCTGGCGTCTGTGACCAAACTGATGACGACCGGCACGGCGAGCGGCCCGTCGGAACCGATGAGGGTCACCGTGACGTCCGCGTTCACCACCGGCGCACCCGTGTTGTCCTGAACCATGACCCGGAGGTCCATGTCAGAACCGCGCTCGGTGCGGTCGTTGAGGGAGGGCGCGCCAAGGCCGTCGAGGACCGGGTCGAGGAAGAGCACGCTCGTTGTCCCGCGGCTGTCGAAGGGCGCGGTATCGTTGGACCCGACGTAGAAGTTCACGCTCGGGATGTAGGTGGCGCTGATGTTGTGCGAACCGCGTTCGAAGGTCTGCCCAAGGCTGATGGAGGCCGTCCAGACACCGCCGGTACCGACGCTGCCCCCGGCCACGGTAAACCCGACAGGCAAACCGTTGATGGCGAACAGGACGTTGGCCGGCAAGACGCTCCCGTCCCGGTTCTGAAGACCGGAGCCGTTGTCGCTCACGACCGTCCCTGTGACGTTGAAACTCGAGCCAGACGTTGGATTCGCCGTGATGGCGTCGATCACCAGCACGGTGGTGGAGCGCACCGTCACGGTGCTCAAATTCGCTCGGTCAGCGACAAGATCGAAACTCCCGTTGTAATGGAATTCGACCGTGATGATGCCCAAGGGGTGGTTCAAGTCAAACAGGAACGTGGTGTTGGCGAAACCCTGCGCGTCTGTCTGCACTTCCGTATGCCATGTTTCGTGGACCTTGACCGCGACGGTTTCACCACCCAAAGGAGCGAACATGTCGCTTGCTTCCACAAGTTGAGCGCTGAGATTGACGCTGCGTCCACGGTTGATGATGAGCGCGTTTCGCGGTTGGAGTTGCTCAAAGTCGGTCACGCCCTTGACGAGCATGTCCGTGGTGGTGTTTGATGGCAGGTAGAACGGCGAGGAGTCCTCGATGACCTGCACCACCAGCGAGCGGTTTCCGCGCGTGGTTCCGTCGTTCAGCACGTCGCTGGTCAAGGAGAGGTTGAAGCTCCCATTGGAGGTCGTTTGTGCCCCGGTGATCAACACTTCTTCGGGTTCGTCCTCCCAGTAGGCTTCGAGCCGCAACAGCCCGTTGATGGGGCGGTTGTTGTCGTCCGCGTCCAAAACACGTCCAAGAACGTTGAACCTGCTGTCGGCCTCAACCACGGTTGGAGCAGAATCGATGACGACCACCGATTCCGTCTGGATGGTCAGGTTGACGATGCTGATGTTTCCGATGTGACGACGGTTGCCGACGGCGATCGGGTCGGTGACGTCGTCGGCCACCACGACCCCGATGTCGTAGTAGCCTGGGCCGAGCGTGTTTGCCGTCAATTGAATGGAAGCGTTTCCGTCGGCCAGGGTCTGGGCGGTTCCGAGCGAGGTGTTGGCTCCGTTCCAATCGAGGAACCATTCGACCGTGGCGTCCTCGAGGTCGGAGCCGTCAGCGATGTCCGTGATGCGGGCCCTGAGATCGATGGTGTCACCGATGATCAGCTGGATGCTCTCCAATTCTGGCGTCACAACGACGTCAGACTCGATGCCCCAATTCAGGGAAATGCCGCTCGGAGGTCCCTGTGGACCGTTGGGGTCGACGAACTGGTAGTAGGGACCTCCCTCCGGCGCGAAAGCGAGGAAGTCGGCCAGCAATTGCACTTCGTACACGCCTCCGGGGAAGGTGGTCGGAGCGGTCACGTTGAACGAAAAGTTCCCCGTGGTGGTGTTCAGGGTGCCGATGGCGAGGTCGACTGGACCTTCTTCCGTACCCATCAGGATGGACAGCGCGCTGCCGTTGTTGAGCACCCGATCTCCGTAGAATCCGTCGGAGAGGTTGCCGAAGAAGCGCGTGCTGTTTCCGATGTGGACCCAATCGTCGGCCACCGTGAAGTTCCAACTGATTTCGGCCATCACGCGAAGGCTGCTGTTCCAGGTGCTCGGCACGAAATCGTCTGAACCGTTGAAGACGATGGCGAGGGGATAATCGCTGGCGCGCAAGTCAGCATCGAGGTTCCACGTCGGGCTGATTTGGTTCGAAAGCGGATCGACCACGCTGGTGACCAAAGAACCGTTGAACAGCACGTCGAAGGTGCCGAGCATGGCAATACCAACGCCGTTCCCAAGGTGATCGACCACCTCGAATTGCGTGTTGGTGGCCTCACCCCGCAACTGGGATTCGGAGAGCATGGTGTAGTCGTAAATTCCACGCAAGCGGTATGGCGCGTTGTCGGACATGTTCTCAATGTCCGTGGTGGGCAAGGTTTCGGGGAAGAAGCGGAGACGGGGCTCGACTTCACCGGCCGAAATTGGAATCAGGCTGGCGTTGAGGGTGTGTTGGACGGCGAAGGTCCCGTTGACGGTGACGTTGAACACGTCGATCCATGCACCGCCGCTGAGGA
>DUHU01000242.1 GCA_013330765.1 Candidatus Poseidoniaceae archaeon
ACCAGCACAGCATCTTCACCTTCAATGAAGAGTTGCAGACACCCGCCGAGCGACGCTGCATCAGCCAGACGTGTCGCATCGTCGATGAAGGCGCTGGGGACCATGCCTGACCCTTCGTGGTGAAGGGAGGCCGCGTCCACGCCTGGTGCCTGTTCCAAAGCCGTGAACAAACGCGACAGCAAGGACATCAAAGGTTGAGCCGCCACGGGGGGTTTCAAGATGTTTCCCGTCGAACGACCGCCAGAGGGGGTTTTCGCAATCCAATTCAGAACGCGAACCTTCCTTCTCCAATCTTTTCTGAAAATCAAGCGACAGAGTCCCGTTTCATGCAGTTCAACACTCCTGAGGTTTTCTGCGATTGGAATTCCAATTGGAAAATTGATTTTGCAATTAGGAAATTCACCTTCGCACGGTGGGTAGACTCTTCAGGACAAGCGGGTTCGACCCGACGTGGCGCCCGCGTTCGAGGTCCCGGCATGTTCCGTGTGCCGTGCACCCGCAGTCGTGAGCCAAGCGTACTCTGGTCAGCACCTTTGTGCGAAGCACCTGGACCGCTCCGTACGCAAAAAGGTCGGTCGCGAACTTCGCAAACAATTGAGCATCAACAAACCAACCACGGTCCTCGTGGCCATCTCCGGCGGGAAGGACTCGGCCGTCTTGCTCTCCATGCTCGTGGACCTGATCGGAAACAGACCGGACGTTCGAATCGTTGCTGGATGCGTGGACGAGGGCATTGAAGGCTATCGGCCCCCCTCCATCGTGGCTGCTGCAAGCCTCTGCGACATGCTTGGTGTGGAATTCATCACCACGTCATTTGACGACCAAGACTTCCTCGCCATGGACGAGGTTACCGCTTCGCTCGACGCCATCTTGGAACGCAACCCGGAAGCGCCTCGCCTGCCTTGTTCCTACTGTGGAGTCTTCAGGCGACAGGGCATCAACGCACTCGCTGACATGGTCCAAGCCGACGTGGTCGCCCTTGGCCACAACCTCGACGACATGGCGCAAACCGTTCTGATGAACCTCACCGCAGGTGAAGTCGAACGCAGCAGGCGCCTCGCACCGCATACAGACCGACCTGCAGAAGGGCTTGCACCTCGGATTGTCCCGCTTCGTTGGATTCCCGAGCAGGAAGTTCACTTGGTCGCCTTGCACCGGAACCTTCCGATTCACAACGAAGTCTGCCCAAATGCCGAAGGGGCCCTCCGATGGCGGATGCGGGACGTGGTGGCCACGCTGGAAGCAGATCGCCCCGGAACGCGCCATGGACTCGTACGCAGCCTCGATGCCATTCGAGCCATGACGCCACCAAGCGACCTTCGCACCGATGCCATCGGCACCTGCGAGCGTTGCGGAAGCCTCTCGTCAAGGGCCGTCTGCAAAGCGTGCGAAATGCGGGACTTGGTCGGCGTCAAATGACGTTCTGAACCAATTCGTCCAAATCTTGCGGACGCCCACAGTAGTGGCAGCGGATCTGCAAGGGCTCCTTGGACAGGACTCGAAGTCGGTGTGCAAGCGGTTCCCTCGGGTTCTGCGTGATGCAGTTGGAGAAGGTGCAGCGAACGACGTTCACGATCTCATCGCCGAGGGTGATTTCCAACTTTTCAGCCACGGCATAGGCACGGATGATGGCGACGCTGGCGCCCTCGGCAACCAAGGCAAGTCGGTCAAGTTCAGCCTGGGTGAGTTCCCGGTCTTCGACCTTGACGATGTCTTTGGCGCCCATTTTCTTGGACGGGACGTTCATCACCAACGACACGGGCACGGACGTGTCCCTCCCGATGTTGAGGAGTTCAAGCACACGCAGTGCACTTCCCGCGGGAATGTGGTCGATCACCGTGCCGTTGCGGATCGCGGTCACGCGTCGCATGTTGGACTCGTTGGACATCAGGCCTCACCTCCAGGCACGTCGACGCCAAGAAGACGGCAAAGCAGGGCCATCCTGGTCACCACGCCGTTGAAGGCTTGCTCAAAGTAACGGGCGTGGCGTGTTTCGTCCACGCTTGGATGAATCTCGTCCACACGTGGAAGTGGATGCATCACGATCATGTCCTGTCGCACCTCTCCGAGATGCTTGACGTGAAGCTTGTAAGCCCCTGCGACCTTGATGTACTCGTCCTCATCGGCAAAACGCTCCTTCTGAATACGCGTCATGTAAACCACGTCGGCGGTGTCCAGAGATCCGTACAGGTCTGTTGTTTCCTCGACGGAAGCCCCTGATGCGCGCAAGTCTTCGACGATTTCTCGGGGCATCCTCAGCAGTTCTGGGCTTGCGAGCACGATCCTGCAATTGAAGCGGGCCAAGGCGTGGGACAACGAATGGACGGTACGTCCGTAGCGCAAATCGCCGGCCAAAACGACGTCCAAATCCTCCAAGCGACCGTGCGCCTGTCGAATGGTGAAGAGGTCGAGCATGGTCTGGGTCGGGTGATGGCCTGCCCCGTCCCCGCCGTTGAGGATGGGAACACGGGCGGCGTCCTGGGCGTACCGAGCCGCCCCTTGCCGAGGGTGGCGCATCGCGATGATGTCGGTGTAACCGTCCACCATCTGAACCGTGTCGAACAGGGTTTCGCCCTTGACGACGGAAGATGTGCTGACGTCGCCCAAGTTGACCACGTCCCCGCCGAGGCGCTTCATCGCGGTTTCAAAGGACATCCGGGTCCGGGTGCTGGGCTCGAAAAACAGGTTACCGAGGATGCGACCTGAGAGCAACGGCATGTGCACCTCGCCACGGGCGGCGGGAAGCAAACGCTCGGCTGCGTCCAACACCTCAACAATGTCTTCGTTGGTCAGGTCAGCCATGGTGATGAGCCCGGTCATTCAACGTCCTCGGAACCCTCCGTTGAGGTCCACCCATGAACATTACGAGGCGGGGCCAACCCACCCGGCCATGACCAAGGTTCATGCCCTCCCCCCGTAACCGACGCACGTGGAGGCATGGATGGACTTTGAGGCCGCCATTGAGGCGGAACGTGAACACCGCGCCCGAAGGACGGGCCAGGTGGCCACCCTGACCACCGTCGTGGTGTTGGCAGGAGCCATTTGGCTGGCGTGGCCAGGCCTTGAGGCCGTCATGGAAGGCCAAGGTGCGCCCTTTGCCATGCTGGGATTGCCGGCGTTGGTGTTGCTGTGCGGTACGTTGGTGCATGACCACGCCAGCGGTCAAGCACAAGCCACCGGGCGGGCAGCGGCCGCTGCTGCAATCGCGTGGCCGAGCGTCCTCTTCATGGGCCTACGAAGCACCGAGGTGGACTTCGAAGCACGGTTGGCGGCTGGGTTGACCTTGGTGCTCATCGGTGCCGTCCTCTACCGCACCGCGGCCTCGTCCTTTTCCGGTGGTTTCCGGCAAGCCCGCTACCACGCCCTGTTGACTGGAGCCGGGGCGGTGACCGTGGCTTCAGTATGGTTCGGCGTCCGGACCGACGCTGGCACGGTGAACGACCCTGTTGGTGCTGGATTGACCCTCCTTGCCGTCGCAGTCGCGTTGCGATCTTGGTTTATCGAGGACGAGCAAAGGGCCCTAAGAAAGCGGTTCAAAGCTCGACTTGATGCGCTCGAATCTCGCTTGCTCGAATTGAAAGCCCAAGGCCGTCGCGTCGATCAAGCCACGAGTTTGGTACGGACCGCGGCAATGGAAGGATTCAGCGACCCAGAACATGGCATGCGCCTCCTCGACGATGCCGAAGAGGACGTGGACCGTACAATCTCGCTGGAAAAAGACGTGGTCGCCATTGAATCAGACGCATTGGCCTCGGTCGAAAAAGCCGAAGCGGTGGCACCCACGGTTCGCCGCCCACGAAGCGCTTTGGATGCCGCCCGACGTGAGGTTGAACTTGGTTCGCTGCGTGAAGGTGAGGCTCTCTTCAGACAGGCCAAGCGCCGGGCTGAAACCGTGATTGCTTGGTGGAGCAAAGCACAGAAACAGATCGAGGAAGCCTCTCTTTCGCTTGCAGACCGGCATGAACCGCAACTTGCTCATCTCCACGAAGCGCTGGCTGCAGCACGGGAACGGATGGCCAAAGAAGACCCGATGAAGGCCTTCGAATTGGTCATGGCCATACCAGAACAAGTCGCACAGGAACAAGAGGCCAACGAGGATGCCGAGGGCATCCTCGCAGAAGCACGTCGCTCCATCGAGGCCGCGGACGGTTTGGATTTGGAGCCCCATCAGGCTCGTTTGGAAGAAGCGGAAACTGCGTTGGCGGCCGGCGACGGCCGGCAGGCTGCTGGAATCGCGGAAAGCATTCGGCGCAGTCTGTTGGTGGAGCGTGAGGCCATGGACGTGGTCCGTCGCGCCCTCCGTCAGCGTTCGACCATCGAAAAGCGGTTCGAGGGCTTCGATGACGCCCCCACATGGGCCAAAAGACTGGCTGAAATCGATGCGGATGCGGATGCGCGCCGCTGGACACAGGCTCGCCGAGCCCTCGACGCGATTTCTTCTGATCTTGATGCACAGGAACGTGACCGAGGTGAAGCGGAGCAACTGCTGGAGTTCCTCGGTGGAGAATGGCGGGACCTTCGAGCGCAAGTCGAAGCCGCAAACATCGGCGTTGGTGATGAGGACAGGTTGGAGGTCGAACGCCTCCTTGGAGCGGCTGCGTCGTCCATCAAGCGAGGGATGACAAACGAGGCACTCGAGTCACTCACCGCCAGCGATGCAGCCATGGAACGCTTGCGACGGCGCTGCTGATCAACCCAGCAATCCGGCCGCGCGCGCTGCTTCGATGTCCAGGGTGCCCGGAAGGCCAACGTCGACAGGATATCCACCAACATCAACCAGAAGGCCGCACAAATGCAGATGCAGTCCTTTGGGTGGCGTTTTGCCCACAAGTCGAACCTCGGCTTTCTTCGCCGTTTTGCCAAGGCTGCTAACCATGGTCGAAGCCCCCCCTTCTGCATCGTGAAGGGACCAAGCGTTGGCGATCCACGCGTGCTGACGAAGGGAACGGTTGCTCCAAAGTGGGGGGGATGTTGCCTCATGCATGGTTGGCCACATGCGGACCCAATCTCCCGGCCCTTCGTCCAGCCAAGTCATGCCCGTCTGTTCGGTCGCTGGAGGCACCGCTTGGCCAAGCGAACCAAGGTGGGCCAAGACCGCCCGCATGTGAGGGTGGCGCTGGGCGGATGACGGCAAATCAACGGCGAGGGAGGCAGCCGTGGCCACACGCCCTGCATCAAGGTGCAGCAAGATGCGGACGGCTTCGCCGTGCAACCAGCCTTCGGGCGCAATCCCATGAGCGTCGACGTGCCGATCGAGCAAGGTCAGTGCACGTTCTGAATCCCCTTGCAACCGCAGGCGCGCAAGGTCTCCCAAGAGACCACGACGATTCATTGGCCCGTCCCTTGTCGGCAGGGAACCGGACGCAATACCTGCTTGCGTGCGTTCGATCAAATCGATGTTCCACCGCGTGACGGGGTCAACCATCAGGCTTCCAATCAGGCGATCAGAAAGGATGCGTGACCGAGGTTGAAGCAAGGACAACAACCAGCGAAATCGATTGGTTTCGAGATCATCGTCCGACATCATGCCAAGACGCGTTTTCGCTTCGGAAACATCGCGTTGAGCGATCGAGGCCGCGACCAAGAGGGATCGTGCGTGTCCACCGCCCGATTGAGCGGACAGAGCCAGCAAGGACACGGCCTGCTGTTCGGCTTCAGCCCACCGGCCTAAGGCCGCATAGAGCTCCATTCGTGCCATGGTCCGACGGCTCAATTCAATCCCCTGAAGGGACGGTTCCACGAAGGTGGATCCAGATTCCTCAAAACGGTCCAAGGCTTTCGACCAAGCGTCTTCCGCCAACAGGGGCAACCAACTGCCCTTCCGAAGATAAATCACGTCTTCCATGGACTCGAGCCGCCGGCGGTTCTCTCCAGCCCCAGCGTCAAAAGTGACCTCACTGATGCGATTGCCAATGCTAAACGATCGAAGCCAAATGACGAGGAAGGCCACTTGACCACCGGAAGCCAGCATCCAAGTCAGTGCCTCCAAAGCGTCTTTTTCCACGACGGTGCACACGGTCTCCTGCCATCGTCCGCATCCAGCCCCGCCTGGGAGGTTGATCGAATCCCAAAACGTCAGGATGGCCAACGCCACCAAAAGCATGGACTGGCCAGCAAAGCCCGTGAAACAGAAATTGAGCACTTTCGCTTGTTGGCTGCGTTCAGCCCGAAGAAGTCGGCTGTCGGTGATGTGAATCCCACCGCGTCCGGACACTTCGGCCACGTCAAGGAACATGATTCGGGCGACTTCGTAGACAAAGAGCACCCCAACGACCGCGACGTTCAGCAACAGGAACAGCAGCACCATGGCCACGAGCGGTGCTCGCAGGGCAGGCTCCTCGATGAAGGACAAGGCTTCGATGGCATAGAATCCCAAAGCCCCACCTTCTTCCATCACCGTGGCCTGTTCTCGGTACTCAGGAAGCGCAGCCACACGGTCGGAATGAACGAACAGACCTGGTGCCACAAGCATCATGACCAGGCTGACCAGGGTGTTCAAGGCAACAAGGGGCATTGCAATCAGGTTGACGTTCACGAGCAAGCCCACCGCCTGTTGACGTGGCGACGGGTCATGGCCTTGGAAGGGTGATGGGCGCCCGGATGCCACGTTCCCGTTCGCGAAGCGCATCGCATGCCACGAGGAGCCGAGCACGCGCCCGTAGGCCATCACAGGAGGAAAGAAGGCCACAAGCAGGGTCACGCTCATCCGCCATTGGGCCTGAACGTTGCTCAACATCGCCCAGACAAGCACAACAAGGCAGGTCCATGCAGCCAACAACATGAGGCTGGCCCGAACCCGTGCTGGGTTACGGTGCTGGAGGCTGGCACGCTGCATGTCCGTTGAAGGAAGCATTTGTGCGGAAAGGGCCACTCCAATGGAGGCCACCCCCGTGATGGAAATAAGCGCCAAAGCCAAACCAAAATTGATCGCCGAAAAACCGTCTTGCAGTCCGAACTCGATCAATCCAATTTCGACCAGCAAAAGGACCGCGCCAACGAAGGCCATCAGGTAAGCCGAGACACCAAAACGCATGCCTGAGGTTCGCAACAAACGACGTGCTTCTTTGGTCGATCCTGTGACCCTGTGAACTTCATACCGTTTTTCAGCGGTAGGGAAAGCCACGCGAAGTCCTTGCAATTGTCGCGGGACAATGACCCGCCAGAAGAGTCCTGCCAAGACGATGGCCAACAGCAGACCCACCAACACCGTCGGCCTGAAGCCGAAGACGATGTGAGGGCCGTCCATGGTCAACTCCGAGGCCGCAACCACATAGCCCCATCGCCGTCCAGCGTTGGGAATGGAAGCATCATGCTTCGTTGGCTTCCACTTCGAGGAGCGACTCACCTTGTTGCACACGGTCGCCTTGGGCGACGTACACCGCAACGACGCGTCCGTCGTATGGAGCGGTAACGCGATGCTCCATTTTCATGGCCTCAAGGACAAGAAGAGGTTGTCCCGCCGTGACCATGTCGCCGGCCGAGACAAGCACGTCGAGCACACCTCCCGGCATCGGAGCGGAGAAGCTTCCTTCTTCCTCGGCTGAATTCGCTCCGGCCTCGATCGCTTCGAGACGATGGACGCGCCCGTCGAGATGGATCCAGAGCACGTCGCCAATGCGGGTTCCATGGGCGAGGACGCTGGTCTCACCTTGGCGCACCTGCCATCGTCCGTCGGGGAGGCGCTGCAGATCGATGTCGCCCACCGACCATACACCGCCCCGAGGGACGGGGTGCAATTCATGCACCGTGTCTCCCGCACGAACGTCCACCATCAGGGGTACCTCCGGGAGAGGGAAAAGAAGGGGCTCCTGGGGCCGGAAGGACCACCTTCAGCGGCGTGGGTTTGACCTTGTGAGGCCGAGGCCAGCACCGCGCCAAGCGCCAGTGCGGCCTCAGTGGCGGGTTCAGCCGACCACCCGTTCGGATAGGCTTCGTCCAACGTGGTTGTGGACGTGGACGCGGAAACCACGGCGTCCAAGTCGCAAAGGTCCCGAAGGAAGGCCACGTTGGTGGTCGTTCCGAGAATGATGAACTCCTCCAAAGCCCGGCGCATCCGCTGGAGGGCTTCGTTCCGGCTCGGTGCATGGACGATGAGCTTGGCCAACATTGGGTCGTAGGAAGGCGAGACCTCGTCACCTTCACGGACGCCCGTGTCCAATCGAAGGCCGGGCCCGGTGGGTGGGCGGAAGACCGCCAGCGGGCCGATGCTCGGTAGGAAGCCGTTGGCTGGATCTTCCGCGTAGATGCGCACCTCGATGGCATGCCCACGCATGGCCAGATCTGGGACGGTCATCGGTTCGCCAGCGGCGATGCGAAGTTGCTCGCGCACCAAATCCACACCGGTCACGAGTTCCGTGATGGGATGCTCGACCTGAATTCGGGTGTTCATTTCCAAAAAGTGGAAGGTCCCGTCGTTTTCCATCAGGAATTCGACGGTGCCCGCGCCGACGTAATCGACGGCCTCAGCAGCCGCAATGGCAGCGGCCCCCATGCGCTGGCGTTGGTCTTCATCCACCACAGCGCAAGGTGCTTCTTCGAACACCTTCTGATGACGACGCTGCACGCTGCACTCGCGCTCACCCAAGTGAACGGTTCGCCCGTGCGCATCGGCAAGGACTTGCACTTCCACGTGCCGAGCGCCGCGAAGCAAGCGTTCGAGGTACACACGACCGTCGCCGAAGGCGGCGATGGCTTCCCTCCGGGCACCCCGAACGGCTTCGTCCAAGCCTTCTGCGGACTCCACGGCCCGCATGCCCTTTCCACCGCCTCCCGCGCTGGCTTTCAGCAGCAACGGAAAGCCAACGCGTTGCGAGGCTTCGCGTACGGCGACGAGCGTGGCGTCAAGATCGGCGGTTTCATCCCCGGTGGGTTCGACTTCAATTTCCTCGCCTGGGATGACCGGAACGCCGGCTTCGCGCATCGTGATGCGCGCGGTCATTTTGTCGCCCATGCGCTTGATGGCATCGGGGGATGGCCCAATCCAAATCAGCCCGGCGTCGATGACCGCTTGTGCGAAACCGGCACGCTCGGAGAGGAAGCCAAAGCCCGGATGAATTCCGTCGGCATCGTGTTGCAGGGCGGCAGCGATGATGGCTTCACCGTCGAGGTAGGCCGAAGCACCGGCGCCCGAAAGGGGCACGCTGAGATCCGCCAACTCGGTGTGCATGGCACCAACTTCGTCTTCTGCGTGAACCGCAACAGCACGGAGACCTGCTTCGCGGCAAGCCCGCAAGACCCTGCAGGCGATCTCACCACGGTTGGCGACCAACACGGTGCGCATCACTTGGAGCCCCCGTCGTCTGGTCGCCACGCCTGCGGGCGCTTTTCCAAAAAGGCAGAGAGCCCTTCTTGACCTTCAGCAGATCCGCGCATCCGGCTTGTGAAATCAAGGGTCCAGGTTCGCAAAGCGAGGTCGTCACCGGTCCAGCGATCGAAACCGAGGGCGAGTTCCTTGGCCGCAGTGACCGCCGAGGGCCCGGTGGTCATGACCTCCGCCACCAAACCCTCCACGGCGGTCCATGCCGTGTCGTGGTCTGGACACACGTCCTCGATCAAACCAATGCGCTGGGCTTCAGAAGTCCCAATTCGCCCGGCGTGCATGGCCAACCTGCGGAAGGCAGCACTACCCACGCGCCGGTACACGTAAGGGCCGATGACGGCAGGGAGGATGCCCAATTTTCCTTCGGACAGCGCGATTCGAGCGCCCTCAACCGCGACCACGTGGTCGCACGCAGAGATCAGCCCTGCGCCGCCACCAAGGGCCACGCCATGGAGCACGGCGATGGTGTAGCACGGATGGGCCCAAAGGCCGTTGAACAAACGGTCCAAACGGGCGCTGTCCTCACGGTTCTCCTCAGGGGTCTTTGCCCCTGCATCGCGCATCATGTTGATGTCCGCCCCTGCACAGAAGTGCTTGCCCAGGCCATGCAGCACAAGAAGGCGAAACAGCGGTCCATGCTCGTCCTCAAGCACGCCAAGCGGCCCAGCGCTACGTGTGGCGCTCCAGTCGAGGACGTCGCACAGTTCCGTGATCATCGCGGTGTTGAGGGCGTTGTAGACCGATTCGCGGGCCAAGCCAACCTTCAGCACAGCACCTTCAACGTCGAGGTGGAGGTGCTCATAAGACGGGATGTTCACAATAAAACCTCAATTGAAAATTTGAATTTCTAATTGGAATTCACATTCGGAAAATCCCGTAGCCCTTCCGTGGGGCAGGAGCGTTTCTCGCGGCCGCCAAGCAAAGGCCGAGCACGTCACGCGTGTCGCGCGGATCGATGACACCGTCGTCCCACAACCGTGCCGTGGAGTAGTAGGGCGAGCCCTCTTCCTCGTATTTGGCCAAAATGGGGGAACGGTAGGCCTCGACCTCTTCCTCCGTCATCGGGTCGCTTCCCTCACGAGCACGTTGGTCCTGCTTGATGGTGGCCAGCACGTCCGCTGCCTGCGGGCCGCCCATGACGGAAATTCGCGCGTTTGGCCACATGAACAAGAAACGAGGATCGTACGCCCTTCCACACATGCCGTAATTTCCAGCACCGTGGCTGCCGCCAACGATGACCGTGAATTTGGGCACGTC
>DUHU01000007.1 GCA_013330765.1 Candidatus Poseidoniaceae archaeon
GCCACACGGAGCCGCTGCCGGAATTGCCGGATTTGGACGCCATCGACGAACCGGACATCGCTCCGGCCCTCACTCAGGAGGAACCTGGACCTTCAGTTCCCGTCACCCCCGAATTGCCGGATTTGGACGACGTGGAGGAAGCGCCTTCTGCGCCACAACCCGCGCCTCCGGTCCAGCATCCAAACCGATGGATGCCCTGGACGGGGAAGGACCTGTGGACGCTTTCAGCGACCCAAACCGCGCTCGTGCCCATCTTTGAGGCGGTCGGCTCCGGTCAGATTCAACGTGCTGCTGCCGACCTCGACCACATCGGCCCCCACATCCCTGATGATTTGGACCTCATTTACCACGTCGGTTTGCTGCTCAAGCAACTTGGTCGGGCCGAAGCCTTGGAGACCTTGCTCGTTCGCGTGTCGGCCGCTCAACCTGACGACCCGCGCGTGCATGCAGCGCTGCACCACCTGAGGTGACGTGATGAAGACGCCAACCCTGGACGCCGGCGATGGGTTGTTGCTCCGGCCAATTTCGAGCAGCGATCTCACGGACCTGTTGGAAAGCTACCACGAGTCACCCGAAGACGGGCAAACCGCCCTCCCGTGGATGTACCCGCGCAACGTTGCAGAACAGTTGGCAGATTTTGTTCGCGACATCCTCCGTGCCGCAGAGGAGGACCGCATCCATTTCTGGTCCGTTCGATTGGACGACCGTCATGTGGGGACGATCGGTTTGGGCGACGAATTGCAACTCGACCTGAGCAGCTGGAGTTTGGGCTATTGGATCCGTGTCGCTCATCAGGGCCAAGGCATCGCGAGCCGTGCCATCGATACCGTGTTTGCATGGTTGACCGAACGTCGTGTTGACGCCGTGGTGGAGGTGGCGGTTCATCCGCACAACGGCCCCGGCCTTGCCACGGCACGGGCCCTTTGCACACGGTGGGGCGGCACCCCGTTGGACGACTTTGTCGGCATCGACTTTGGCGGTCGCACCATTCCTCACCATCTTCACCTGATTCAAGTCGGGGGCGGCGAGGCGTGAGCCGCACCTGGTTGACCGTGGACACCGACGATGCCCATCATCGCCCTTGGCAACAAGGTCATCCAACACGGAGCAAGGATCCGGACGGACGAACCACACCGCGGCAACCAAGCCAACGGTGGCTCACAGGGCTCCGTTGCTTCGGCGATTGGGTGCAACGCACGGGCCATGCCGTGACCGTCTTCGTCATCAAGGACCAACTTGACGAGGCCACCTCGCGGAATGCCTTGCTTCGGCTCGCGGAGGAAGGAGGTTCGAGACTGACCTTTGCCAGCCACGGAAGCAGCCATCGGGCGTGGGGCGCTTGGCCTGAAGACCCTGCATCGCTGTCGGCTGCTGTGAAGGAATCGCTTGAGGCCAACGCCGAAGCCTTTGGTGAGCAATCGCGACCTTGGTTTCGCTCACCCTCGGGTTACGTTGCACCTTGGATGGCGACCGTCTTGTCCGACGTGGGAATCGTCGTTGATTCTTCGGTGAATCCGTCATGGCTGATGCGTCGCAAGGCCGGCCCCTCCCGCCGCTGGCCCGACGTGGTTCGCGCCATGGAAGAGAAGGGGTTGATTGAACGACCTTGGCTTGTGCACCGGGGTTGGCCGACCTGCGGCCCGGCCTTGCATTTGCCCGGCTTCGCTGGGCGTGCCCGGCGCGCCTGGCGCAACCTTCCGCCGGCTCTTCTTCCAAACGAGGTAGACGAAGCGGTGACGGGGGGCGAACGCCTCGCTACGGTCTATTGGCACGCCGTGGATCACGCCCGAAAGAAAGGGCGGTGGGTTCCACCGATCAGAGCGACGTGACGTCGTCGACGTCCTCGTAACCAAGGGAATCGAGGACTTCAGCGTGAAGTTTGGCGTCCACTTCACCGGCTCGGACCAAGGCCGAGAGGGTATCCACCACGATGCGATCGGCGTCGATGCCAAAGAAACGCCGAAGCGCTTCGCGGGTGTCGGAGCGCCCGAAGCCTTCGGTGCCGAGCACGTGGTAAGCGCCGCCAACCCATGGGCGAATCAGGTCCGGAACCGCCGCCATGTTGTCGCTGACCGCCACGGTCACGGGCACCTTGGCGTCCAGTTTCTCACTGACCCAGCAACTTCGAGGTGCTTCGCTTGGATGACGGGTGTTCCACGCTTCTGCTTCCATGGCCTCTCGGCGCAATTCACCGTAGGACGTGGCGGACCACACTTCGCAAGGAACACCGAGTTCCCGCAGGCGAACCGCCGCGGCCTCGGCCTGTGGAAGGATGGATCCGGAGCCAAGCAATCGCACCATCGGGGCCTCGTCGGCCTCGATACGATGGAGGCCTCGGAGGATGCCTTCGTCGGCGTCCTTGGCCTTGGCCGGCATCACGAAATTCTCGTTGTAGGCCGTGATGTAGTAGATCACGTCCTTCTCTTCTCCGTGCATTTCTTCCATCCCGCGCTGGATGATGGCGGCCATTTCGTACGCATAGGCCGGGTCGTATGCACGCACCGCAGGGTTCGACATCGCGATGAGGAGGGAATGGCCGTCCTGATGCTGCAGACCTTCCCCGTTCAGGGTGGTTCGGCCAGAGGTGGCTCCGATCAGGAAGCCACGGCACCGGCTGTCAGCAGCGGACCACACAAGGTCCCCGATGCGTTGGAATCCAAACATGGAGTAGTAGATGTAGAACGGAACAGTGGCCGTGCCTTGCGTCGCATAGGAGGTCCCTGAGGCAATGAAGGTGGACATCGCACCGGCTTCGTTGATCCCTTCTTCGAGGATCTGCCCGGTTTGACTTTCCTTGTACTTCATCAGCACCTTGTGGTCGACCGGCGTGTAGAGCTGCCCGTCTGGCGCGTAAATTCCCAGGGCACTGAACAGGGGGTCCATGCCGAAGGTGCGTGCTTCGTCAGGAACGATGGGCACGATGCGTTCTCCGATGCCTTCGGCCCTGGTCAGGTTGCGGAGCAAGCGGACAAAGGCCATCGTGGTGCTGACCGATTGCTTGCCGCTTCCTTCGTCGAATTCTGCGTAGGCTTCGGGCGGAGGCAGGGGCACGTCCAGCGACGACGTGCGTCGTTCGGGCAAGAAACCGCCGAGGGTTTGCCGACGTTCAAGCATGTAGGCGACCTCGTCCGAGCGGTCCTCGGGCATGAGGTAAGGCAAGTCCTCGAGGTCCTCGTCGGTGAAGTCCAATCCGATGGTGTCCCGCATGTAGTGGAGGGCCGAATCGTCGGCCTTCTTCTTGCCGTGCGTCGCGTTTCGGCCGGCGAAGGTCGGCCCGAGGCCGTATCCTTTGATGGAACGGGCAAGGATGACCGTTGGCTGACCGGTGTGATTCACTGCTGCGTGGTAGGCGGCGTGAATGCGAACAGGATCGTGCCCGCCGACGTCGTCGGTCAAGGCCTCAAGATCGGCGTCGGTCATGTGCGCCACCAAAGCGGCGAGGTCTGGCGTGTTGAACAACTCGGACCGAACGATGTCCCCCGAGGCGGTCATCAAGCGCTGCTCGTCGCCGTCGGTCAAGGCCGAGAGACGGGACGCGAGGGCTCCGCTGGTGTCTGCGGCAAACAGGGGGTCCCACGAACGGCCCCAGAGGCACTTGATGACGTTCCACCCGGCCCCGGTGAATCGGGCAGCCAATTCCTGAACGATCTTGGTGTTGCCTCGTACGGGCCCATCGAGGCGCTGAAGGTTGCAATTCACGACCATGGTGAGGTTGTCAAGGCGCTCACGGCTGGCCACCGTCAATTCTGAGAGGGATTCCGGTTCATCGGATTCGCCGTCGCCCATGAAGTACCAAACCCGGCTCTGATCGGTGTCGACCAGTCCTCGGTCACGCAGATAGCGGTTGAAGCGTGCTTGCCTGATCGCCGTCATTGCACCGAGGCCCATGCTCACGGTGGGATACTCCCAGTATTCGGGCATCAACCGTGGGTGAGGGTAGGAGGAAAGTCCAGTCGTGAACGCCTCGCGGCGGAAATGTTCGATGCGATCATGGTCGAAGCGCCCCTCCATCCAGGCGCGGGCGTAAAGGCCGGGACTGGCGTGGCCTTGCCAGTACACGTGATCGCCGTGACCTTCGCCGTCCTTGCCACGGAACATATGATTCAGACCGACCTCCCAAAGGGTGGCGATGCTGGCGTAGGTGGAGATGTGCCCCCCAAGGCCGTCAAAGTGCTTGTTGGCGCGTGTGACCATCATCATCGCGTTCCAACGCAAGGTGTCACGAATCCGTGCTTCCATCTCGAGGTCGCCCGGATAGCTGGGCTCTTCGTCGGGTGAGAGGGTGTTGAGGTACGGCGACTGCGTCAGGTGGCCGACGTCCACGCCGGCCTCACGGGCTGCTGCAACCGTTGCATCGAGGACGTGATGGGCGCGCTCTGCACCCTTGTGGTCGTGGACCGCAAGGATGGATTCGGTCCATTCAACGATTTCCTCGGGGTCGTCGCCCGTCGCCCATGCGCCGGGAACTGAGGACGCGACCGGGGCAGGAGCCGGTGATTCGGCCACCTGAGGTTCCGGCTCGGATTCGGGCTCCTCGCTCGAAGCAGCGGGGGCCTCGACGGGGGCAGCAGCGTTGCCGTCACCGTCCACTTCGAATTGGGCGCAGACCTCCCCCACGGGCAGGATATCGCCCACGTCACCGCTGAGGTGAGCCACGGTACCGGTCACTGGGGAGGGGATTTCGACCGTGGCCTTGTCCGTCATGACGGAGAGCAGCGGTTGGTCTTCGACGATGGCGTCGCCCACGGCGACGAACCATTCGACGACTTCACCCTCGACCACACCTTCTCCAATGTCAGGCAGACGGAAGGAATAGAGGCCCATGGTGGTCCCTCACCCCAGTTTGGGGCGGTTGGTCCTCCGTCGGCCTCCCTTTAGGGGTTCGCCTCGGGCACGAGAATCCGCCACGTGCCTCCACCGTTCATCCAGGGTGCTTCGCCCGTCTCGGCTTCGGACCAACCGTCAAGCGTCACGTCAAGACCCGGTGCAACGACGATGACCGTCACCTGAGACAGGTCTCCTCGGTCAGGGAAGGTCACCCCGGTAAGCACCTCACCCTGCCAATCCGCATCCGGAGCTCGCCAGTGCCCCACAAGTCCCTCGGGGCCTTGTTCAGAAAGCACGGGATGCATGCTGTAGAGCCAATGCATCGCCAACGTCGGTTCGTGGATGAGCAACACATCGTCGCCCTCTTCGAGGTGCGAGAGCGCCGCCTCAGCCGCATCGTCGGTCCACAAGGTCTGGCCATGTGCGGCGGCGAGCAGCGCCAATGGGAGAAGCAGCACGAAGGCACGGTGAAGGCGTTCCGTTGGCAAGGAGGCGCCTCCGCGTAGGCACAATGCAAGCCATACCGCTGCGGGGATCAAGACCATCCCGTGACGGCCGTTGTTGCCGAGCACCACCGTCGTCTGCCACCATGCAAGATCCCAAGCCTGACCTTCCACGGCCCACAAGGCGGCGACGTAGGCCGACAGCGCGCCGATCAGCACGCCAACCACACCGAAGAGGAATTGGGCATCTGCGCCCTTGATCTTGATCTCACCGTTCCCAAAGGCCCAGAGGCCAGCTCCAAGCAAGAGGTAGAGGCCCAGAACGTCGAACACCGCAATCGGCAGG
>DUHU01000048.1 GCA_013330765.1 Candidatus Poseidoniaceae archaeon
CGGATTCCTTGGCGATTGGCTCAGAATTGAAGTCCATCACGTGCCCTTCGACCCGCCGCGCCAAGCGACGGGCCAATTCACCCTCCAATCCGTCGGCTTCCGATGCACGGGATTGCGGTTCCACCTTTGCAGGTGACCAAGCAGCCACAGGTCGACGACCCGCCGTGGCGGGACGGTCGGAACGTGTTGCAAACCGCTCAACAAGGCCTTGCGCTGCAGGCTTCGGACGGGGTTTGGCTTCGTGTGGACCCACTCCGCGGCGAGCGCGTTGGGCGGCGGCACGGAGTGGAGAATCACGCATCGTGGTCACCCCCGAGCCGTCGCGTCGTGCGCGTCGCGCGTCGTCGTCGCCGGGGTTTTTCGTCCGATGAAGCCGTCGTAGTGTCGTCAGCGTGCTGGGTGAAAAGGCGTGCATGGGCGCCTTCGACGTCGAAGGCTCGCTGGTTTCGGACCGCGGCCTTTCGCAGCCCTTTCACGTCCGACACCTCAACGGGAGTCGATTCTGGCGCATACCGCCGTGCCAAACGAAGGGAATCCCATGCCTGCCGTCGCATCATGGCTTCCGAGGAGGCAAGTTCTGGCCAAGATTCGGGTCGAGCCATCGGAGGTCGATTCTCCTTTGGCGCCATTTCAGGAAGTTCTCGCACCTTGGCAAGACCGAGGGCCTTGGGCGATCGTGGCCCGGGCAATGACGCCTCCGAGGACGGGGCATTGCGGACCATGTCGGCCGTGACGTCGCCCCCGTTCGCCTTGGCAGCGGGCCAATCGGCAGGCATGGTTCCGCCTTTTGGAGGCTGGAACTTTGGCACCCGCGTGGCGCGGTGGGGCGCCGGTCGTCGGGCTCGTACGCGTTGGGCGCGCCGAGGCCGACGAGGCAACTCCGTGTTGGTCTCCTCAACCGGAAGTTCGGTCACGGGCTCGATGAATTCAGGCTCGGGCTCGACGACCACTTCAGGTTCGGGCTCGACATGCACTTCGGCGATGGCTGGCTGCATCGGCTCACTGGAGGGCTCGTCGATGCTTGGAGCGAAACGGTCTCGTGTACGTGACACGGCGTCCGCATCAAAACCACTCAAGGCGCGAAGGCTGCGGTTGTCGCTCGCCAGAGCAGCGATGTCCACCTCATCAACCGGAGCGCCGTAGTGCGTGAATCGGGTCAATTCTGCATTGGTCAACACGTCTTCTGCGATGTGAAGCAGGTGGACGGCTCCACGTTCTCGTCCGTGATCGAGCACGTCGGCAAAAGACATCGCCGCTACATCGGGCCCAAGCACGACGGACAACAGGTGCAAATCCACGCTGACGATGAGCATCGGTCGGTCATCGAGCGAAGCCTCTGGGAGGTTGAGCGCTCCTTCGTGGATCCAAAAGTGATGAACGCCCTCCGGGACGTCCTCTGCACGGCGGACGAGCATGACGCTGGATCCGCCTGCTTCGGCCCAGGCGCGCGCCATTGAAGTCAGGGCATCGGGAGAGGAAGCATGCACCAAGCGGACGCACGCGGGAGGCAAATCGAGGTCGTCCACGCGCATCCTTGCGCGGGTCCTGTCGACCGAGGCCTGAACCTCCTCGGGTGCACGAACCGTGGGAGCCATGGTCGGCAGTCGGGGGGCGCGCGCTCGACGCGGTGCGGGAAGTTTCCCTTCCCACCAGCGGACGTCTTCGTGGTCCACGCTGTTTGTGAATCGGCTTCCGTCATGCATGGCCAATGCTTCTTGGACCAAGGAGCCTGGAAGATGATGCACTTCGACCTCCGTCCCACCGGAACGAATCATTTCGCGAAAGGGACCCAGCGCTGCTTCGCCGACGGCGACCTCTGTTTCGAACTGGACCAAGGCCCCAATCGGCGATCCAGCGGCCAGCGCCAGAACGCCTGACGTACCGTCCGCGGCCCGTGCGACCAGCCCACCGCTCAAGCCGACCGTGCCGGCATCGGCAAGCATCACTTCGAGCACTTCGGCACCGCCGCGCCGAACCTCGAGGACCTCGCCACGCGGCCAATTCACCATCTTGCTCCTCTCATCACCGACCATGACGGCGTTTGAAGGTCACGTCGGTCATGGGTCCTTGCACGGGTGTTTATTCCCCGCCCCGCCAAGGCCAAGGCATGGGCGACGTGCCTGCTCCATTGCACGGCGAAGAGCGTGTCCACTTCGACGAAGGACGCCAAGAATTCGACGCCGGCCGCTGGTGGGAAGCGCATGAAGCGTGGGAAGAAGCGTGGGTGTCCATGAAATCCCGACAGGCAGCCTCTCGGGACATCTTGCTGCTTCAGGGCTTGATTCAATGCGCGGCCTTGCTCTACAACCACCGCCGTGGCACGACCCGAGGCGTGGTCAACCAATGGGCGAAGTTGCAACCGAAACTTGCCGGATATCAGGAGGCCTGGGGTGTCGACGTGGCTCGACTGCTGGCGCTCATCGAACCGTATGCCCTCGATGCAGATGCCTGCACCATGCCTCAAGAAGGACTGCGCCTTCCTCTGGTCGGAGGGCCCTTGGATGAGTGAACCACCGAGCGGATTTCTCGATCTTGGCACCACAGAAGTGGGCCATGAAGCCGCCCGGTCTGCGCTGCTGACGGCACGTGTGGCGGGGGCCTTGGGTGGACTCGGTCTCGTGCTAAGTTTCGTAGCGTTGCCCGCTTTGGCCCTCGCCTTGCTCGCTTTCCTCGTGGCCACCTTCGCTTGGCAACGGGCTCGCCACCTCCGAAATATCCCGTTCGCCATCAACGCGAACCATCCATGGGTGCTGGACACGCCGATGGGCACCGCAGAGGTGGCCATTCGGACGTCCGATGAACGGTGGATTGTCCTCGGCGATGTGCGGTTGAAGCTTCACACCGATCCGCTGCTTGGGGACCCCTTGGTGGTGGAACAGGAGGAACCCTGGGCCACCGTGGCACGCTGGCCGAAGGCTCCCTCCGAACGCCTTCAACGGTGGTTGACGGTCGGGAACACCGCCTTGGCCCTTCGGGACGCGGTCAACGGTCACGACGAGGACGCGGAAGAACAGCGCCGGCGAGCGGCCGCTGACACGGACCTGCTCGACCGTGAGTGGCCCGAGGAGGAGGACGCCATCGACGAGGGACTGGCCCTTTCCCGTTGGTTGGACGCCGCTCGTACCGAGAAGTAAGCAGAAGGCCGAATGGTCAGGCATCCGTCCCTTCATGTTCATAATCCCATGAGCGAAGTGCACGGGCATGACGGGAGCCGCTTGGCGGGCGGGGCTGGACCATCTCGCCCCGAAAGAGGCCGAATTGTTGCTCGGCACCTCCCTTTCGAGGCGCTTTGCAAGCCTCCCTATGTGGCTCAATCACCCAGCCAACGTCGCGGGCTTCTACGGCGTCCTCGTGGCGCTGGCGCTTCTCTTGCCTTACCGCGTCTCCTTTGGCGATGCCATCTGGTGGCCAACGTGGATCTTCCATGCATCCCTGCTCATCGCTTCGTGCATGTTGCTTGGCTTCGCGTCCCTCATCATCGCCCGCTTCTCAAAGCGCGCTCCAGTGGCGCCACCGCGCACGGTGCTGTACAGCATGCCCTTCGTTGGGCTGGCCGTGCTTGGTGGCAACATCACCGGTTTGTTTTCCATGCCACCCGCCCTTGTCTGGTTCCTGCTCTTGCTGCCAGGACCCCTCTATGTGCACTTGAGTTGGGCGCCGCGATGGCGGATGCTCTGCCGGCTTGAAGACGGAAAGGATCCCTTCGAGGAGGTCGGCATTGAACCCGAGGAACCCGAGACCGACATGGAAGCCATCGTCGACACCGACGACGACCTGAAGGACGTCTTGGACACCATCTTGTCCGAAGAAGAATGAGCCTCAAATCAGGCCCAAATCGGCACCGACGCGCTCGAAGATGCGGAGCACGTCGTCCAAATCCTCGCGGGTCAACCCAGCCGACATTTGCGTACGAACACGGGCTTTGTCCCTGGCCACCATTGGAAACACGATGGCTCCGGCCATGACCCCTTCCTGACCTAGCGCGGAAGAGAGGGCCTTTGCGGTCTTCGACGGACCGCACATCACAGGGATGATCGGCGTCTCAGAAACGCCGGTGTCGAAGCCGAGGCTTTGCAATTCGTTGCGGAAGTACGCCGTGTTGTCCCACAAGCGCTGATGGTGTTCAGGTTCCTCCTGAAGCACTTGGATGGCGGCGCGCTGAGCAGCAGCGACACCGGGGGGTTGTGATCCAGAAAGCAGCCACGACCGAGAGTGGTTGATCGCGTGGTGCCGGCTCAACTCAGAACCGGCCAAGATGCCGCCCTGCACGCCGAGGGCTTTCGAGAAGGACCCAACTTCGAATTCCACTTTCCCATGGACGTTGAAGTGGTCCACAATGCCACGACCGCCTTCGCCAAGCACCCCTTCACCGTGGCAATCGTCGACCATGATCATGGCGTGATGCTCCTCGGCCAAGGCGACGATGTCACCGAGAGGGGCAATGTCGCCGTCCATCGAAAAGACGCCATCGGTGATGATCAACTTACGCTCTGCGTTCTTGTTGGCGATGAGCACTTCTTCGAGGGCCCCCATGTCGTTGTGCGCATAGAC
>DUHU01000050.1 GCA_013330765.1 Candidatus Poseidoniaceae archaeon
ATCGACGTCGATCCTGCAGATTGGGGAACCTGGACCGAATTTGACGTCGAAGGCCAAGCCGTCACGGTTTGGGGCGCCGTTCAGGATTCTGAATTCTTCGAATCCAGTGTGCCCTACACAGTGGATGTGGTGCTCACCCTGGACCTCTCTGAAGCCCGAGACATTGCCTTCGACCAACGGCCGGGCAGTTATTCTGATCTTGACCCGACGTTGCCCTCCCCGAGTTACACGTCCGACATGGACGGCCAACTGACGTTTACCCGTGGGGTGTTTGATCAGGCCGCGGTCGCTGCGCTCGCTGAAGGCCTGATCGACGAAGTCACCTCGGAAGAGGAGCAGGGTTTCTTTGGTGCCTTGGCGACGCTGATCACGACTTACACCGGCTCGAGTTTTGTTTCGTTGATGCTGATTATTTTGCTCGCGCTTGGGGTCAGCACCTTGGTTCGCAACGCACGCATCGACACACCGATTCTTTTGACGAAGGACACTGAACCCCTCGATGCGGTGCTCGAAGACTGAGGTCATCTGGAAGCGTTGATGCTTGCAGCATCCATCGGTGTGACGCGACGAAGTGATCCGCTGCCCGGCTTTTGACGCTCACTCGCCTCGCGCAAAAGCGACCATTTTCTCGATCGACAGGTGGTCCGCGGTGTCTTTGCAGTAGTGGGCTTCAGCAACGATTCCTTCTTCGTCGATGAGCAAATCAACAGGGATGGTCGACATCCGAGACAACGAGAGGGTGCGTGGGAAATACCCCTTCAGTGTGGCCGCCATGAAGGTGAGCGGCGACCGCACTGCGCCCCACATGAAGCGACCAAAGGATTTGACCACACCATGACGCTCGAAGTGTTCGTAGGTCGAGTCGGCGACAAGGATGAACGGTACATCCCTCTTTCCAATCCGCTTGCGCAATTCGTCAACGTCGGCATCGAAGACGCCGATCATCACGGTGCCTTCGGGAAATTCAGACCAGCGTTTGGTCAGTCGGTCGATTCGGATGTTGCAAAACGGGCATGATGCGAATCTGAAGAAGGTGAAAATCACGCGCTGTCCTTTGAATTGCTCAAGAGAAACTTGCTGTCCATCGACGGAAGGAAGCGAGATTTTGGGTGCTTTGTCACCTGCTTGAATGCGTGTGCCCATGGACCCTTCTCTGAGAAGGAGATTCTTGATTTCATCGGACAACCGAATGCGTCTTGTTCACGAGGAATCTTCTTCCTCACACCTTCGGGCGGTTCGGGATCTTGCCTGCTGTCTCTGAACGGGGCAAGGCCTCCAAATCTGCAAAGGTCATGCCGCCTGCCAACAAGTCCTTGCTCTGTTCTTTGCGCTCGGCCATGGACATTTTGGCCCCGAAGACGAGGCGGCCTTCTGCTCGCGTCAGGTCGTAGGAGATGAGCGGGGAAAATTGCTCCATAGCTTGCGTTTCGAACTCGTTTCGAACGTTTTGTCCACGCACAAGTGCGTAGCCCCACTGGTAGGCAAACCCAACCAAAGCAGCCCCATAGAGGACGGCGATGACGACGGCGGAAAACAGGACAGGATTGCCGCTCCGAATCTCTTCCATCATGGCACGAATGAGCAGCAAGACCAGACCGAAACCGACGACGGGTTTGAGCAGGGAATCCAACCACAGATCGATGGGCGTCAGGGAAGCGTTTGCAGGATCGGCGAACACGAGGTCGGTTTCGAAGGCCGCGCCAAGAACACCGACCAAGGCCAGCAGGACGACGTAGAGCAAAATCGCCATCAGCGCTTGGATGCCCGTTTGGTCGATTCGGAAGGTCCAGAGGATGACCAGCCAAGCAAACAATCCGAGGAAGGCCAGCCGCGGAGCCCGCTGAAAGTGTCTGAGGTGGTGGGAGAGTTCCATCACGTGTTCACGGGACACTTCGCCTGTGTCCAAGGTACGAGGGATGTGGATGATCTGCCAGTTCGTCAGCCGACGCAGCATGTTAAGCGCGGAGGAGAGGACGTTTCTTCGAATGAGCAAAAATTCCGTCGCCATGAACACTGGAAAGGCCAACAGGATGACTGGAGCAGCCAACAGCAGGGCAATCGGGAAGATGAACAAGGCGGGGAGGAGGATGAAATGCCCCAACCCGAGGGGATAGATGGTGTCGGCTTCCAACAGACGCTGACGTTGAGGGTTGATTCCTGCTTCTCTTGCCCGGTCGTTCAAGGCCACGCGGAAAGCTTCGAGCGGCATCCCCGCGTGGAGAATCCTACGGATGTCGGCACGGTAACTCATGTTGTCAATCGATGAACCGACGCGCAATTGCCAGGCGATCCTGAGGGGCAACGCCAGCAGGACTGGGATGAGCAGAATGCCCAACGCGGAAGCGAGGGCGTCCATCCCTTGCTCGCTTGCCACGATGTCCTCACAACCCTTCCCTCCCTCAATGCATCGGATGCAACCTTCTTGTCCCGTCGGAATAGGCCACCATCATGCGCATCGTCATCACCGACGGACTTCACGCCGACGCCATCGCCAAACTGCGTGCCAATTCTGGCGGTGAGGTCATCGAACTTGAGCCCGAGTCCTTGGCCAATGCAAGCGGCCCCCCCATCACCGCCCTCATCGTCCGTAGCCGAACCAAAGTCACGGCGGGCATGATCGCCGCCCTCCCTGATCTCCGCGTGGTCGGCCGTGCCGGCGTGGGTGTGGACAACATCGATCTTGATGCAGCGACGGCAGCGGGGGTTCGTGTGGTCAACGCACCTCGTGCGTCCACGCACTCC
>DUHU01000156.1 GCA_013330765.1 Candidatus Poseidoniaceae archaeon
TCTTCGTTCGGGTCCGAACCGACAACCGTGACGCAGACCTCGACCGACACGTCCCCGATGGGAACCTGTTCAACCCCTGTCCACGTCCATGCCGTGTTGTTGCCGGGCATGACACGATCAATGAGGACCCTCCCCGTCGAGGTCTCAACAAGCAGATCGCCGTCCCTCGAGAACAGTTCGTCGTCCTCCAAGGGACCCCAGATTGACCAGGTCACGGCAGGGCCACCGTCGGCCCAATCGATGTCTTCTGCGCCCCATGGAAGGTCGGCCGTGAAGGCGATGTGAGCACGCCTCGAAGCGTCGATTTTCAGCGTGGCGCTGGGCTCGTAGATGTCGCCCTCGATGACGATGCCTCCGCCGTTTTGCTCGAACCCACCCCAAAGCACACGGGCGCGCGTGCCCTCGCAGTCATGCTGCATCCAGAGGCTCAACGTGAACACATCACCTGGCTGCATCGAGAGGTTCACCGATTGCCGCTCGCCCTCAAACAACTCGGAGTCATCGTTGGAGACGGCCTCAATGACCTGTTGGACGGTGGAGGTGTACGTCGAACTCCCCGCCGTGACTTCCATCCTCAGCGATGTTTCCTGACCGCCGTTGGTGAACGGGTTGGTGGCCGAGCAGGACCGTGCGGGTGCTTGCTCAAGTCGCACCGAGAAAAACACGGACATGTTGACCGTGGCATCGATGGCGTTCACCAGTGGTGGGGAGGAGACGCTGAACACTGGAACTTCTCCTGACCCTCCGAGCACTTCGAAGTAGCCGACGGCCCCGTCAGTGCTGTTGCGTTGAAGGATCGCTTCCTCCTGGTTGAGGCCTTCGACATAGAGCCGCATGACGTCATCGACGCGCCATTCCTCATGCCCAGCAGGGTAACCCTCGTCCTCCGCTGCAAGGGCATATCCGGTCAACGAGGTGGTCGCGACCGTCAGCAGGACGAGCAGGAGTGCCGCCCGCCGCATGGCGGTGGCTGCGCGCCCCAACACAAAAGCCCCACGTCCGGACGTGAACCCTCAGGGGAATCCGAGGAGGAGCGCCACACCAAGGGAACCGACGAGAATGGATGCGGCGTTGACCGTGCCCTTTGTCATCAATCCACGGTTCTCCAAGACCGCACCAAGCACCGAATCCAACTGACATCCAAGGAAGCCGGCCAAGAGCACAATGACCGGTTCGTACACGGAGGTTGAGCCCGAGCCGTCCCCCGTCACGGCCGCGATTCCAAAGGCCAAGATGGAGATGAGCGCTGCACCGCCAAACGCGGCGGCCTGCCCGCGGGGAGACACGCCTCCGTTGAGGCCCGGCTCGCATCGCTGAAGGGTGGTGATCATCCGCACCCGATCGTCAAGGCAGCCGAATTCAGAAGCCCATGTGTCGGACGTGGCGACCGCGACGGAAGCAGCGAAGACCCAGAGGCCTGCGTCGTGGGCATCGAAAAAGAAGGCGAACAGCACCACAAGGCCTGGCATGCCTCCGTTGGCCACGACGTTGGTCCATCGACGTGAACCGTCGCCAGACTCACTCATCCCTTTGGCCGCTTTTTCCTCGAAGCGGTGTTTTGTTGCAAGGTGCGACGAGGCAAGGAAAGAGAGCAAGAGAAGAAGCCAGGTCCAGTGACCGAGTCCTCCGACCAAGGCGGCAAGGACAACTGCGGCCACGAGACCGCTTTTGTCGAGCACCTTGGCCCGGGTGCTCAAGAGCAGCAAGGCAGCGATGAGCCCCACGACCACCACCAAGTTTCCTTGGTTCAGACCGGGATCCCAAACCATGGCCAACCCGCTCTTCACTCGGAGGTGGGGCTGATGTGCCTTTCCCCGGTCAGAACGGTTTCATTGGCCCGTAGGTGTCCTCAAGAGCAGCCCCGAACAAACGGCGCCCGGCTTGAAGCACCAACACCACGAGAAACAGGATCCATCCGATCATGACGACCGCTTGCGTGAACAGCGAGGTACCGCTGAGCCAAACGTCCAGGAGCACCGTCGAGCCGTTCCAGAGCGCGTGGCCTGCGATGCCAACCAACACCGCAGGAATCACCGCTTGGGGAGGGACGGGTCCGAAGGTCGAGGCGACACGACGAACCCATGTGTCCCGCTGCACGACCCATGCCGATGTGGCCGTGGCCAAGGCTTGCCCCGTATGGGCGTCGAACAAACCCCACGTGGCAAGGGCGGCATCGTTTGCCTGCTCGTGCTGAACGGTTCGGGAACGTACGTGACCTAGAGCGTAACCGCTGAGACCGGTCCACACGGCGTGTCCAGGAATGGATCCGATGCCACGAATGATGGACGTGAAGCCGTAACTGACCGCAGCTGTGGTGGGTTCTGCCACCAATGAAAGCAGGATGTATTGCAGGTTTTCCAGCATCGCAAAGCCCAACCCAACCGTGAAACCGACCTGAAGCCCCCGCCTGCTCGAATCGATCATCCGGCTCAGGCTGAGCACCGCCGCCAATTTGCAGAGTTCTTCGCCCACAGGCGCCGAAACGGTGACGGTCAAGGCCTCGATCATGGCAGCCCCTTCAATGCCGATGCCCGACAGACCCATCGGGAACAGGAGGCTGTTGATGACCAAGGCTGGAAAGGTGCTGAGCATGCCCGCAATCAGCATGGCTTCGCCTTGCCGCCGGTCGGTTTGCAATTGGAGCACTTCGGAGGACACCGCCCACCAGATGAACACGGGAATGGAGAATCCAATCAGCCATGCAGGAATGAGAAGCAGCAAGAAAAGGACGATTTGAGCGCCGACGGCTTGCACGGCACCCAGCGGGACCAACACGAACACCATCACGCCCACCGCTCCGAGGAACAAGGCCGCGAGTGGACCTGGACGGGGCAAGTCAAGGGGCGGGGAACGGCGTATGAGGTGATGACGAAGCAGGGTCGGCCACGGGGTTTGCAGCACCGTCTCGCCCGGCAACTGGTGGGCGTGCTGACCGCCCGCTGCTGCTTCTGCCAGAATGACGTGGGTCAAGCGTGGGCGACGAAGGTACAGCACGAGGGCCACGAGAGGCAGGGAGCACAGGGCTCCAGTCAATGAAATCCAAGGGTTGGCTGGACCGGGTTCAAGGTCGAGGTTTCCATCGAGCAAGCCCACGAAGATGAACGTCACTGGGGTGGCGATCAGGTACAGGAGGATGACCAAACCGACCATCCGGCCCACCGTCCGCCACGGCGAGGACGGGGAAGCAAGCACCAGCCCTGGTGGCGGAGCCGACAAAGGTCGAGCAGCCACGGGACGCATGCAACCACACCTCGCTGCGCCCTATAGACGCTGCCGCTCCACCCCTCAGTTCGCCCATCATCCGCCCACAAGGAGCGCTGCGAACATTGTCATCATCGGGGAGGAGGGTCAGCCAAGGAAGGGGTAGGTCCAATCCGTCGGTGGCGCGAAGGTTTCCTTGATGGAACGTGGAGAAACCCAGCGCAGCAGGTTGAGGGGAGAACCGGCTTTGTCGTTGGTGCCGCTTCCTCGAGCACCGCCAAAGGGCTGCTGCCCGACGACGGCGCCCGTCGGCTTGTCGTTGATGTAGAAGTTGCCTGCCGCATACCTGAGCCCGGCCATGGCGGTCTCGACATGACGACGGTCGGTGGCGAAAATGGAACCGGTCAAGGCGTACTCCGAGGTCCCGTCGACCACGTCGATCATTCGTTCAAAGTCGGCGTCTTCGTACACGTGGATGGAAAGCACGGGGCCGAACAGTTCGACATGCATGGTTTCGTACATCGGGTCGGAGCAAACGATGGTCGTCGGTTGGATGAACCATCCCGTGCTGTCGTCCCAGGTTCCGCCCGTCACAATCTCGCACCCGTCGTCATCGGCGGCCCGCTGAATGGCCCCGGTGATGGAGGTGAAGGCCTTCTGATCGATGACCGCTCCCATGTAGACGCCGGGTTGGGTGACGTCGCCGACGACGATGCGGTTGACTTCGGCCACGTAGGCGTCACGGATGAGCGACCAGACGGAAGCAGGCACGTAGGCGCGCGATGCTGCAGAGCACTTCTGACCTTGGAACTCGAAAGCACCACGCAAGAGGGCGACCAACAAGGCATCGCTGTCACAATCCGGGTGAGCGAGAATGAAATCCTTGCCTCCGGTCTCACCGACGATGCGTGGATAGGAACGGTAGGAGGCGATGCGCTGTCCGACCTCTTGCCACAGTTGACGGAACACGCCGGTGCTGCCCGTAAAGTGAATGCCCGCCAAGGCCGAGGAGGCGAGGCAGGTTTCGCCCACGACCGAAGCAGGACCCGGCAGGAAATTGATGACACCGGGCGGTAGGCCCGCGTCCATCATCACTCGGAGAATGCGGTAGTTGGAGACGTAGGAATTCCTGCTTGGCTTCCAGACGCAGGTGTTGCCCATCAAGGCAGGAGCGGAAGGGAGATTGGCCGCAATGCTCGTGAAATTGAACGGCGTGACGGCGAAGACGAAGCCTTCGAGCGGTCGAACTTCCACCTGATTCCACATCGACGAGGGCGACACTGGGGGCTGCTGGTCTTCGTAGATGTCTCGGGCGTACACCGCGTTGAACCGCCAGAAGTCGATGAGTTCGCATGCGGAGTCGATCTCCGCCTGATGCATCGTTTTGGATTGGTTGAGCATCGTGGAGGCGTTGATTTCAGCCCGACGAGGGCCTGCAAGCAATTCACCCGCCTTCAGGAAGACGGCCGCGCGGGCCGCCCATGGCATGGACGCCCATTCCTCATGTGCCTCCAAGGCGGCATCGATACCACGCTGAACTTCCGCCTTGCCTGCAAGGTGGACTCTGGCAAGGACATGCCCGTGGTTGTGGGGCATGACCTGCTCGACCACGTTTCCTGTCCAAACCTCCTCGCCGTTGATGATGCAAGGAATCTCCAACACCTCGGCTGCTTGACGAGCAAGTTCTGCCTCAAGCGTGATGCGCTCAGCGCTTCCTGGAGCATAGGAGAGCACCGGCTCGTTGACGGGGGCAGGAGGTCGGGGGATGGCGTTGGGCATGCACCGAGGTCGGAACGGCCGTCCTTCAACCTCACGGGGGTGAAGCGCAGCATCATGCGACGTGAACTTGAATGCCGTCCATGGCCCAGCGCCCGTCAGGATGCCGGACGCGAAGTTCGAACCTGTGGGTGCCTCTGGGAAGCTTCAGCAGGAGCCTGCCTTTGGTGCCAATCTCTCGGCCGTCGGACGTGCTCCAAGCGAACATCAAACCCTCTACGGGAGCGCCAGATACGTTGCTCTCAAGCAGCACTTCGGCGACGCCGTCGGCGGTCGCACGCACCTCGCGGTGTTCCCCAAGGTCGACCGTGAACGGCCGAGATGGACCCTTCGCCCCCTCTTCCGTCAGGGCGGCCAGCAAGTCTTCCTCTTTCTCTCCAGTTGAAGCGCCCTCTGGCGTCGCCTCGTTCAGGGCATCCATCAGCCCTGACGGCGCCTGCCATTCATGCTCGGTGACCTCCGGTTCGAGGTCGGGTGAGGGCTCGATCATGGAAGGCACCTCATCGGCTTCCTGAATGGGAGGGGGCACCCAAGCGGTCAATTCGCTCGGGTCCACCTCGAACACCTCGGCGTCCAAATCCACGACACCAAGGGGCTCAGGACCGGTCCAATCGTTGCCGTCGTCACCGACCACAAGCAACTGGTTTCCAAGCACCGACAAGGCGCTGGGCATCCCCGGGTGTTCTACGGTCCACACCAATCCCGTCGCTCCAAGACCGTGCACGTTGAACCAAGCCGCAATGCACACTTCGTCGCCGAGGTCGACCAAAGCCCGCACACCGCTTCCGGCATGGTGAATCTCCTTCGCCTCTTCGCGAGTGAGTCGAAGAACGGCACCGGACTGGTCGTGGGCCAAAATGCCGATTGAGGTCGATGCAAGTCCAAGGACGACCTCTTCGTGAGCATGCCTCCACAGAAGATCTGTGGAGCCCCATCGTTCGATTTCGACCACGTCTTCGTCGCCCGTCATGGCGTACCCCTCGCGGGCCACCAAGGCCCCGTCGTCGAGAAGCATGGCGGCAGTGATGCGTTCACCGTGAATTCCGCGAGACGGGCGAGCCCAGACGGCCTCACCGCTCACCAGGCTGTGAATGCCCAACACATCCCCCACCGACACCAAGACGAAGCGTTCATTCGCATCGTGAAGCGTTTGGACTCCAGAAAGAAAGGTGCGTTCTCCTGCCTCCGTCATGGACCGAACCGCCCCCGTTTCATCGAGGAAGACAAGGCCGCCGTGCACATCGATGGCCGAGACAATCCCCACACCATCGAGGTCCTGGTCGCGAGGGGACAC
>DUHU01000133.1:0-188 GCA_013330765.1 Candidatus Poseidoniaceae archaeon
CGTCCTTGGGTCCTTCGTCGGAAATGGGGATGGCGATCTTCGTGGCATTGGGGTTCCACTTGTGGTCCGAGGTGGACGGGGGGTTGCCGGGCACGTTGCCCAAGGCATCCTTCCACGAGAGGCAAGCCCAGTTGGTGCCTGGACCCCAGTCCTCTCCAGAGTAGCCAGAGTAGGTGTTGCCGTTGTAG
>DUHU01000133.1:495-5129 GCA_013330765.1 Candidatus Poseidoniaceae archaeon
TAGGTGTTGCCGTTGTAGATGGTCTCCGGAAGGACGCGCAGGCCACCGGAGTTGTCGCTGTCGGTGGTGCCCAGTGCGGTGTTCCGTGGGCCTTGTCCGCCCTTGTAGTACGCCGCACAGTTGCCCGACTGGGCCACGCTTGGCAGGGTGTTGCCAAGGCCGTAGATGGTCTCGTACACGGACATGTTGGCGTCGGCGAGCAACGGCTTGATTCCACGGAAGTATCCGCCGCTGGCGAAGTTGCCCCCGTAAATGACGGTGCACACGTCGGCCCACTCGGAGTACATCGAACCGGAAGTGTCGACCACGAAGACGAGTTCGACTTTGCCACCGCGGGTGTCATCCCAAGCGATTTGCACGTAGTCGTTCGCGTCGACCACCACGTCGGGGTGTCCCTTGTGGCCAATGATCGGCGTCAGAAGCGTGTCATCAAACAGCGTCAGTGTGCCGCCGGTGGTCACGTCGGGCTCGATCATGGAGTAGTAAATCTGGGGCTGCGCGAAGAACTTGTCAAGCGGGTCGTAGCTGTCTTGCCACACGACGTGAAGGGCTCCTTGGCTGTCGACGTCGATGGCGGGCCAGTCGCGGTTCTGTGAACGCTTGGAGATGATGGTGTCGTCAATGGAGGAGATGGCCCCGTCCGTCGTTGCCTGGCCGTCGCGTGGCGCCTTGAAGGGTTGGAGGGCGCTGTACATGATCGAGTGCTGACCGGCCCGGTCGGCCCAAACCACGTGAACGGTGTCGTCCTCGTCCACGACGAGGTCCGGGTGGGCGATCTTGTGAAGTCCAGAGTTGCTGATCTGGGTCGCGTCGATCATCGTCTCGCCGCGAGGTGAGAGCATCGAATACCAGAGGTGCTGGCCGTTGCGGGTCCACACGAGGTGCACGTTGCCCTCACTGTCGGAACCGACCGCGGACTGTTGGTCGGAGGCGGCGCCGCCGTCGACGACTTGCACCGCTTCGGTGATGACGACGGTGTTGGCCTCGGCGACATCGGTGACGATGAACATCGAGGAGCAAACGGAGAGCAAAAGCAGCGAGACGAGGCTTAGGGACTTCATTGATTGGCGCATAGGGACAACCTCCAGTGGACTGGCAGGCTAAATCGAGGTTTCATCCTACTTAACCGCACCCCATTCAGGTCAGACGACCGAGGGTGCCTCAAATCCACTCAGAGGGGTCGAAATCGTGACCGAAAGGAGCCGCATCGTCGTCGAGAATTTGAATCTCAGCCGTCTCTTCGACGGTGCTCGGGCGGCTGCCGTTTTTGCCACGCTGTCGCTTTCGTTCCTCCCAATCGTCGACGGGGCCCGGGCGGCCGACGCCTTGACCAAATCCGAATTTGATCTCATGAATCAATCCCAATTTGCTCATCCAAAGCGTTCGAAGGGATTGCATGATCTCGTTCTTGGTGAGGCCGTCGAACCAGACAGGCAGGCTGACATTGAAGGCCTGAAGTGGACCGGGACGAGCCTTTCCATCGTGACCCATGCTGAGGTTCCAATCCACGCCGCTGCCGATGAGATGCATTCGCATTTCGTGGACCCAAGCCTTCCACTCCTCAGATTCTTCGCCCATCAGGGTGGTCATCTCGTCTTGTTGACCGGCGTCCACGCGAGTGACGCTCGACACCGCCACCAAGTCTCGGCCTTTCGGGACGACCACGGTGAAGGTGTGACCCCTTGGACCTGGTGGGTACTTGACCGCGAGATGAACGTCTGCGCGGGGGTCTTTTTGCTCGCGAACTTCCAGTCGCTCGCCGGCGAACCAACGGCGCAGAAGCGTGCCGACCTCGGAGGCGTCCATGCTCAAGCCTGCGGCTTGGGTGATTTGAACCACACCGTCGCCGTCATTCATCCAGTACGGAGTGAAGCGCCCCCAACTCGGCGGAAAGGGCCTCGGCATGACGACGGCGCAAACGTGACCGGCGCAAGCCACCACGGAGCACGACCCACCCGTCCCAAGCCGAAGCAAAGGACCAACCGGACAGCACAAAGAGGGGGAAGCAAAGAGGAATTGCAAGGATTGCGCTGATTTCAGGGAAGCCGGTTTGATCGAACAAGCCCCCAACGTAAGCCCCCGCGGCGAGGCCGCCCGCCACCAGCGGCCACACGATCATCGAAGCAAACAAAGCGAACACGAAATGGTAGGTCGTCCGCGCGTCGACGCCCTCGTCCGTCGAATTGCCTTTCACGTAACCCAGCGTGGATTGAATCCCCATCGAGAGGAGAAACACGGGGAGCAGGGGGAGGAAAAGGGCCATCCGGGCCAGGCCGCCCAAGGTGGCGGTCGGCGTGTTGCGGCGGAGGCCGCGGGCGGTTGCATCGAGATCGCGCCCGTCCAAACCATGCGCCTCAAGCCGACGGGCCAAGGCGTCGGCGGCATCGATGGCCGGCGAGGACAATGGTTCTGGGACGATGGCTTCGAGGGCGCGGTCCTCGGCGGGTCGAAGCGCGTCGCGTTCGGCACGTGCGGCCATGACTTCCGACTTCCAATCGGGCAGAGGTCGATGCTGGCGTCGTGCTCGGACATGCGCAAGAGCGTGCAAGGCACGCCGCTCATCCCACGTCACAAGATCCGGCGTCAGTCGACGCAGGCGTGGCGTCAACGTATCCCGAAGTGCGGTAACCGCTTCGGCCGGCGGTTCGCTCCAATCGTTTCGCTTCACGGCGGCCAACAGGTCCGCTGGAATGTCGTCCAACTTGACCGGAATTGGATCTCCATATTCGACGTGTGCGTCGGTCCGGAAATGATGGCGCACCCGGAAATGAAGTCCGACGGGCACCAAGTGTGGGAGAGGGCGCCCTTCCACATGAGCGATGGCCGCCGCGGCGAGCACCGTCCGCATTGGCCCCGTTCGCAGACGGATCATGTGGGCCTCGTCATGAGCCGTGCCTTCTGGGAAGAGGGCCGAGCCGTGGCCGTGAGAAATGCCCCGGGCGATGTTGAGCAACGTCCGCCCGTTGAGGTTCTGAGCCTCTTCTTGGGAGAACCCTCCTCGCAACAATTCGGCTTTGCGGACAACAGGTTGAACGGCCATCCTTCGCGTCCAAAAGCTGAGGATAGGTCGTGTGACGAGGTCATGCCGCCCCCCGATGACGAAATGGCTTGGGTGGGTGAGCATGATCGATAACGGATCCATCAGTGCATTGACGTGCCAGGCGCAACACATCGCCCCCCGATCATGATCCAAGCGGTCCAGGCCTTCGCTGGTCAGGCTCTTGAACTGCCCGCGGGCGACGATACGGAGCAAGACGAAGGCAAGCTTCGTCCACCCTGGTGAGCCAGGAATGGCTCGGTCCCAGCGTGGCTGAGGCACCGACATCAACGCATCAAGGCGTACTTTGGAGCTCGCCTTCGTCAACGTGGGGACGAGTTCACCGCGGTGATCCAACGTGCCGTCCTCGCCTGCTTGCGTCATGCACTCACCAAATCCTCGGACAAGGACGCGAGCCCTGCGTCGTCCGCCCGCTTTCCGGTCGCATCGGGCCAAAGCGCAGGCAGGGAATGCCCCCCATCGCCCGGGGTACGTGGCAACACGTGCACGTGAACGTGAGGGATCTCCTGCCCTGCTCCGGCTCCGTCGTGAACCAAGACGAGGAAATCCTGGGTCCCAAAAACCGCTTGAAGGCGCCGTTGTGCTTCGGCAACGCCGTCCATCAGGACGCGCCGTTCCGCCGTTTCAAGGTCGGCCAGACGCGGGACGCCCCGCTCAGGAACAACAAGGGTATGGCCTGGACGTCGAGGAAACACGTCGAGAAAGGCGTACCAACCTTCTCCTCGGGCGACCGGGTGGGAGGGAATCTCGCCCTGCACAATCCGCTCAAACAAGGTCGGCTCGCCCATGCACGTGCGTGGCGTGAGGTTGACTTCAACCCTCACGCCGATTCGGTCGGAGCAAGGACCCAGTGGCCAGAGACGCCCTTACGGACAGCAAGCGTATCGGTGGTGCCGTCATCAGAAACCAGGGTGTGGTGCATCTGTTCGTCGTCAATGTCGGGGAAATCGTGGCGCACGTGAACCCCGCGGGACTCCGTCCGGGCCAAAGCGCTCTGAACCATGGCTCGGGCTTGCTGAACGCCGTGTTGGGCGGTCAAGACTGCTTCGAGGTTGGCGTTGGCCACAAGGGAGGTGTCGTCGAGGTGCAGGGCTTCGGCCGAAACGGAGAGGGTTTCCAAGGCGCCCAAGGCCGAAGTGAGGGTTTCGGCGGAAGTCCCGCCGTCAAAGACGCTGCTGACGAGGGCGCTGACTTCTGTGGTCACTGCGCCGGTACGGACGACGCCCCCTTCGGACTCCACAGGAGTCATCATGGCCGCAAGGTCCGCTTCTGTTTCTGTGACGGCTTCTGCAAGGGCGTTTGAACCGCCGTGGGCCTGTTCGACAAGCCATGCGGCTGCGGAGGCGCCCGCTGCGCGGCCAGAGGTAAGGGCATCCAAGACCAAGTTACCTGGGAGGAGGCCGGCGCCGTGAAGCCCCGTACACGCCGTGCCACCGGCCGCATACAATCCAGTGAACCAGCGGGACCATGAGCCAATGACGGCTCGGCCTTCTTCGTCGACCGCCACGCCGCCGATGCTGGCGAAAGCGCGAGGCTCGATGGCGATGGTTTGCCGGTCTGCGTCTGCGCCAAGCCG
>DUHU01000133.1:5445-10275 GCA_013330765.1 Candidatus Poseidoniaceae archaeon
CCAAGACGTTGTGCGATGAGGCGGAAGGTGGCATCGTACCACGGGCGTGCTTCGCCGAGGTTTCGGAGGTCGATGACGGCTTCCTTGGCCGTCCGTACCGCATCGACTGCGGAGGTAAGATCTGGTCCAAGTTCGATGGGGGTGCCGTCAGCCTCGCACACCTGCGCTCCATCAGCGAGAAGTCCGAGCGGGAGCGTCATGTCGGTGTCACGTACACCAAGGGGTGTTGAAGCGAGGAATTCCATGTTGCGGAGCGGAAGACCCGCATCGAGGGCGAGGGACAGGCCATGCCCGCCGCGACCTGAAGTAGCGACGTCAGAAGCACCCGTGTCGGCAAGGATGACGGCTTTGGATTGCAGCCCAAGCACGCGTCCGCCGGTCAAATCGGCCACGACGAGGCCTTGGACGCGCTGACCGGTGTGCACCAACTTGAGCGGGACCTGGTCGCTGCGAAGCACCACGCCGTGGCGCATGCATTGCTCCTCCAAGACCTGTTGAAGTTCGCGCGCGTCAGCGTCGCCGGACCCCACAACACGTGGTTGTCCATGCCCAGGCAGGCGGCGCACATGAGGAAGGCCTCGAAGATCGCGGCGAAAGATGACCCCTCGGCGCTCAAGCAAATCCGCCTCACGCACGGCGGAGGAGGTCACGCTGGCCACAATGTCTTGGTCGGAAAGGAAGGCTCCTGTGCGGATGGTGTCCTCTCTGTGCCCTCGATTGGTGGATTCGTCAATGGCTGCAGCAAGTCCATCGCTCATGCGAGGATCGCGGCGGCCAAGCGACTCAGGGGTAATCAGCAGCACATTCGCGCCTTCCTTGGCCGCGTTGGCCGCGGCAGCAAGCCCCGCCGGCCCGTCACCAAGCACCACAACGTCCCAGACTTCCATTTTGATGCCTCCGACAAGCGCGCGACGGAGGGACGCGCCATAAGGACCGCGCTTGAACCTAGGCGTCTTCTTCGCCGGTCAGGACGTCCTCAACCCGCTTCGGGAGGGGCCATTCGTTGATGGAACGGACCGTCACCAAACGGCGAACGAGGGCGCGGGCGCCTCCTCGTGCAGTCGGCCGAAGTTCGGTTCGTAAGACGCGGGCATCGATGAGCCGTCCGCGTCCGTCCTTCAGGTGGACCTGAACGCGGGTCGACCCGCGCAAGGTGGTTGGCCACGCCAAACGGAACCACAGCATCGTCGAACGATCGACGTGTTCGACCAAGCGGTCCATGGCCGCACGACGGTCCTTCCCACGCAAATCGATCGGCTCTTCGAGCGCCCTGCATCCCTCGACCACGATGCGTTGGTTGCGGCGTGAAGGTTCGCCGCCGGGGGCGAGAATTTCAATGTGGGCAGGGACCCTTCCTTCGCCCCAGTGGTGAACCAAGACGAACAGGTGGCCGGTTCCACGCTCGCACACCGGGCCAAGGGCGGTGTCCACACGCCAATCGCGCCCGGTCCGGCGGACGGTCCCCCCCACGGTATCTCCCAACAGGCGCGTCAGAAGCAGGGCTGCGTTCGGTTGAGAAGCCAAAGCGTGTTGAATCAAGCGTTGGACAGACCGCCAGTTCATCACTGCTGATTCGTCGAGGAGGAGGCGGTCCACGGTGGGTTGACCGAGAAGGTCGTCGAGGTGCATCATGGCACTGGCATCGTCAAAGTGGCCGTCATGATGCAGGGCCAGAACGAGCAGGGTCCGCTCCCGCACCAGACGCGGGCCGCGTGGGTCGAGGGCAGCTTTCACCAATTCACTGCACCAGGCCTTCCAGTCAATGACCAGGTCTGGGTCAAGGTGGGCGAGCACGAGGTCGGAGAGGGTCCCGTCAAACTGGGTGGAGTGGTGGGTTGGGACGAAGGAGATCAGGAGTGGATAGGGATCGCCGAGTTGCAGCATTTTGTCGGCTGTCACCTGAGCATGCCACCCTTGGGCCACGCCGGTGACGATGACGAGCAGCACGGCGAGGTTCCAACCCACAGAACCGGTCGTGATGGCGGAGGCGGTCAACAACAAGAGAGCGGAGGTGCCAATGAGCATGGCCTGTGCAGCGTTCACGCGTCGCAGTTCGTTGATTCCTTCTTGCACCAAGTCAAGCCCAGGTTGCGCTTTCAGATCGTGCGATTGGCCGTCCGGCCCCCCGCCCCATGCACGCAATTGAATGCGGGCCCGGAGAACTTGTTGTGTCGCTTCACCCGCCATGGTTGCAAAGGAGGTCACGAGCAAGCTGAACGGTGCCCAGATCGCAAGCAGCGCCAGGGGGGATGCCACGTTGGCCGTTGGGGCGGCCAAGATGACCACCGAGCCCATCACCAAGGGCATGCACAGCCATTTGCGGCCGAGTTGCGATGCAGGGTGGCGTGCCATCGCTCCGCTGCGTTGGCGAACGCGCTCCGCTGCGTTGAGTTGCCCCTCAGCACGCTTCACTGGATCCTCGGGGCGGCTGAATCCTTCTCCGTATGGAACCGGGATGCCGTCATCACCGATCAGGGGCTCACCTCATGCCTTCGACGGACGCTTCCGCTTTGAAAGGACCCGCATCAACCGGGCCTGAAAGACCGAAGAGCGGACGTGGCAGGATTCGAACCCGCGATCCCCGGCTTAGGAGGCCGGTGCATTATCCAGCTATGCTACACGCCCACTTCGGCCACCTGAGCAGCCCTCATGACGCTTACGCTGGAGCGAGACCCGCGCTTCGGCCGACCTCGGCGAAACGGTGCAGCATGGCTTCCAAATGGATACGAGCGGTCGAAGCGCGACGCAGATCGGCGTCGGTTTGTGCAACCACGTCAAGCAATTCTGCAAGCACCGTCGGAGGAAGGTGGAAGCGCCCTTCGACAAGGTGCTGATGCACGTGTTCGATGACCTGGTCGCCCTCGAGGTGATGAGCGGCCATCAGTCGGTCAAGATGGCCCATGGCGCCGTAAAGAACGCGTGTGTTCCTTGCGCCCTGCTTCTCCCAGCGCCAGTCGTGAAGGCGTCCCCGCAATGCTTCTTCGATGACCATCCGCATCTCGACGACCTCGGTCTCCTGGAGAAGGCGGCCGAGGGCATTTCGATCGGCATGCAAACCACGCCGGACGAGAACTTCGGTGATGAACAGGGCGCGGCGAAGGTCCCCCGAAACCACGTGAGCGACGTCTTCCAAGATCGCCGCATCCCCAGCACCGGCCTGTTCACACGCGTGCTGAAGTCGATCAACGATGTGTTCCCGGCTCACCGGCGGCATCCGTACGTGTTGAACGCGGCTGCGGATGGCATCAATGAGGCGTGATGGCGTGCGTGCTGTGAACAAGAACCGGGAGCTGCCGCTCCCTGATTCCATCATGCGACGAAGGTACGGCTGGCGTTTCGGGCCGAGGTGGTCGGCGTCCTCAATGACGATGAGTCGAGACACGGCTTGCCGACCTTCACGACCGACCGATTCTTGCCCCGCGGGTGGCGCGTCGTCATCGCGGCGGTCAAACAAATCCACGTCGAAGGCTTCGAGGCTGGTGCGGCCCGCCAAGGTGTCTGAGGACCCGCGCCCTTCTGGCCGAAGGAAGGCTTCGAAGGTAGCCATCGCCCCCGACGTCCGCGCAAGGTCTCGTGCATTGAGGACGTGCGTGGTGGAGCGCCATCCTGGGCCGAGGACTTGCCGGGCAACAAGGCGCCAGGCGGCCGTCTTCCCAACACCAGAAGGCCCTGACAGGAGCAGGTGAGGAGGGTTTGCCGTGAGCGACGCTTGAGACAGGACGTCTCGGACGGTGTCGGTCGTGGCCAGATCGTCGAAGCGCCGAGGCGCATACGCACGAAGCCACGACGTCATGGAATGGTCTCCGCGGCAGCGGTCCAAGAAGGGTGCGCTCAAGCTCAGATGGCGTCGATGCGCTTCGTTCCGCTGCGACGCAGCTTCATGAAGATCCGAGCGCCGCATGCTTTGCAGCTGATGCCGTTCTGGTCACCACGGAACTGTTCGATCTTGCCGCATTCAGCGCACTTGTAGTCCACGAGTTCAACCATGGTCATCCCCATGCTCCGGACGGCGTCCCTGTTTTGAACCTGTCCGTGAGGCTCGGGCTTCACTGTCCGCCGACGAGGCCGGGCATCAGGCGAATGGCGTCGGCCGCGTTCAATTGCGCGTCGTCGAGCTCGCTGGTGTTCACGAGGCGGTCATCGATGAAGACCCAGGACTTGGACTCCGTGGCGGTGGCCACGATTTCGGGGCGGGTCATCTGGACCTGGGTGTCGCCGGTTTGGTCGGCCACGGTCACGGTGTAGGTCGGCAGGTTGTTTTCTTGTTCGTTTTGCATGTGCATCACTCCTTTCTGCAGGGGCATGACTGGCCACAACTTATGAACGGCGGAAAAGCACTCCGCGGTTGGATTGATGCCCCTTCATCGTTGGCGGTGGGTGACTCTGCCGACCATCCTTAAGGGCCGAACGAAGGGGTAGGGGGGCATGGAAGACCGGCCCCTCGTCATTGACGTCGTGGACAACGGCGGCCAGTGGACTCACCGTGAATGGCGCATGCTGCGCTACCTCAAAGTGGACACGCGGATCATCGAAAACACCACGCCGGTCTCGGAACTTCGCGACTTGGACGGGCTCATCCTGTCGGGTGGTGCAGCCCGCATCGGCCTCAGCGGCGAGTTGGGCAACTGTGCGGCGTTCCTCGAACTGGACGTCCCCGTCCTCGGCATTTGTGCCGGCCATCAATTCATGGCACGGCACTACGGGGGCGACGCCCGTGAAGCACCAGAGCCAGAATTTGGGGCGGCGGACATCACGCTGGTGGACGGAGGGGGGGCCATTTTCTCGGGCACGCCCGAAACCCAGACCGTCTGGGAATCTCACAACGATGAA